>NZ_JBSGYQ010000008.1:0-152951 GCF_053610585.1 Streptomyces sp. NPDC054887
CCGGTGTACCGGTCGGGCCCCGCCGTGGCGTGGTGTGTCAGGCGGTCACCGGCGTGCCGAGCATCGCCGAGGCTCGCTGGAGAGGGCTGAGGGCCGGCGCGGGCGCGGCCTGGGGGACGGCGCCGCGGCACGTGAAGCCGAGCATGGTCATGGCCCGGACGACCTCGCCGGCGCTGAAGTCACGGCGGTCCTGGCGGGTGACGACCTCACCCACTTGCTTGACCGGGTAGTGGCGGCGGCCGATGATCACGGAATCGCCGGTGACCGGCTCGGGCTTGACGCCCTTCATTGACTCCAGCACGCCGTCCTTCGACAGGTCGAACGGGAAGCGGGCGATGACACAGCGCATGAGACCTCACAATGAGTGGGAGGGAACGGTCCGGCCTGGGCGGGACGGCTCAGGAGGAGAGGGCGAGATCGCCCGGGGTGCCGCCGTGGTCGGTGACCCGGGGCAGGAGTGCGGGCCACCGGTGACCGCCCATGGCCGGCAGGTCGCGCAGGCGCAGCCGGTCCGTGTACGTTCCGTCGGCGCGGGCGGCGGTGAGCTGGGCCTCGGTGATCAGAGCGGTGCGCCGGCCGTCCCCGTCACAGACGATCAGATGCGCGGCGCGGGCGCCGGCCATGACCGACAGAGCCACTTCGACGGTCATGTCGTCCCAGACCTGCGGCCCGTCCGAGTACGTGCCGTCCACCAGGTGGTGCCCGGTGGCGGTGGCCGCCGGGTGGACTCGCGTCTGAACCGGTGTCAAAGGTGCCTCCTGCGAAGACGGTGAGCGTGCGGAGCGAGGTACTAGGCCGCCGCGCCGAAGGGCGCGGCGCCGCGGGTGGTGCGGCGGGCGGCCTGCGCGGGCCGGCCGCGCCGCGAACGGGCCGCGCCGGCACGCTTCGGGCGCTCGCTCACCGGCGCGGTGATGACGACCGGGATGCCCGAGGGGGCCTGCGCCCCGGTGATGCGGTCCAGTTCGGACTCGCCCGAGCGCACCTGGGTGATCTGCGGCCGGATGCCGGCGTTGGACATGAGGCGGACCATGTCCCGGCGCTGGTGGGGGGTGACCAGGGTGACGACGCTGCCGGACTCGCCCGCGCGGGCGGTGCGGCCGCCCCGGTGCAGGTAGTCCTTGTGGTCGGTCGGCGGGTCGACGTTCACGACCAGGTCGAGGTTGTCGACGTGGATGCCGCGGGCTGCGACGTTCGTGGCGACCAGCACGGTGACGTGACCGGTCTTGAACTGCGCCAGCGTGCGGGTGCGCTGCGGCTGGGACTTGCCGCCGTGCAGGGCCGCGGCCCGCACACCGCTGGTGAGCAGGTCCTGGGTCAGCCGGTCCACGGCGTGCTTGGTGTCCAGGAACATGATCACCCGCCCGTCACGGGCGGCGATGCGGGTGGTGGTGTCGTGCTTGTCGCCTCCGTGGACGTACAGCACGTGGTGCTCCATCGTCGTGACCGCGCCGGCCGACGGGTCGACCGAGTGCACGACGGGGTCGGCCAGGTAGCGGCGGACCAGCAGGTCGACGTTGCGGTCGAGCGTGGCGGAGAACAGCATCCGCTGGCCCTCCGGACGCACCTGGTCGAGCAGTTCGGTGACCTGCGGCATGAAGCCCATGTCGGCCATCTGGTCGGCCTCGTCCAGCACCGTGACCGCCACCTGGTCCAGCCGGCAGTCGCCGCGCTCGATCAGGTCCTTGAGCCGTCCGGGGGTCGCGACGACGACCTCGGCACCGCTGCGCAGCGCACCGGCCTGGCGGCCGATCGACATCCCGCCGACCACCGTGGCGAGCCTCAGCCGCACGGCGCGGGCGTACGGGGTGAGCGCGTCGGTGACCTGCTGCGCCAGTTCCCGGGTGGGGACGAGGACGAGGGCGAGCGGCTGACGGGCCTCGGCGCGCTGTCCCGCCGTACGCGCCAGCAGCGCGAGACCGAAGGCCAGCGTCTTGCCGGAGCCGGTGCGGCCACGGCCCAGGACGTCGCGGCCGGCGAGGGAGTTGGGCAGCGTGGCGCCCTGGATGGGGAACGGTACGGTCACGCCCTCCGCCGTCAGCGCCGCGAGCAACTGCTCAGGCATGCCGAGGTCGGCGAACGCCTCGACGGCGGGCAGCGCCGGGGTGATCGTCTCCGGCAGGGCGAACTCACCCTGCACCGCGGCGGGCCGGCGGCCGTATCCGCCCGAGCGGCCGCTGCCGCCGGAGCGGCTCGGCGTACCGGAGCGGCCGGGCGTACCCGAGCGGGTGGACGCCGGCGAGCCGAAGCGACCGCTCCGGCCGGCGCCGCCGGAACCGTCGGTGTAGCCACCGCTCGTACGGGTGCGGGAGGAGCGTTCGTTCGTGCGAGTGCGGTTCATGATGCGGGGCCTTCCTCGATGCGGCAGGTATCAAGGAGTTTCCGCAGCGAATGAACAGCACGGAGAATCGCGAGAACGAGCCGGAATGAATGCGCAGACGAAAGTCGAGCCGACCACCGGACAAGAAGGTCCGGGCAATCGCTGAAGCGTGCGGCGAGCCTTGAGAGCCGGGGGCGCGGTTCCGGAGCGAAGCTCTTACGGAAAATACGCGTCCGGAGCCAGGTCGGACGCTCGTCGTGCGGTGGGGCCTGCGGATGCTCCGATGCCGGCCGGAGCGGGAATCGCCGCAGGAGCGGGGAGGGCAGTGCCCTGCGCCCGGAAATGCAACGAGCTGGGGCCCGCACCCCAAGGTGCGGGCCCCAGCTCGTACTACGCGTCAGCGTCAGGCGGGAACGATGTTCTCCGCCGTCGGGCCCTTCTGGCCCTGCGCGATGTCGAAGTTCACCTTCTGGCCTTCGAGCAGCTCACGGAAGCCCTGGGCGGCGATGTTCGAGTAGTGGGCGAACACGTCCGCGCCGCCACCGTCCTGCTCGATGAAGCCGAAGCCCTTTTCTGCGTTGAACCACTTCACGGTGCCAGATGCCATGTCAATCTCCTTCGGGGCAGTGCCGGAGTCCGCACTGTGCGGCTCCGCGTCGCTGCGATGATCACCCGCCCGGAAATGACCGGAAATACAAAAGTGTCGCCACCGGAGGAAAATCCGGTGGAGGCACCTAGAGTTTTGGGAACCACAACTGCAACTTGTAACGACAGTAGCACGGCGAGATCGGCCGTGCGTCTTCAGTGATTCCGCTCGGCCTGTTGTCGGAGATACCCTCTGTCCGCCTTGCTTTAATTTCTCGCTTCGCGGCTGCAGATATTCGACGGTCCCGGAATTCGACGTGCGGGCAGGTCCCGGGTGCACGGGTGGTCCCAGTACGTGGCGGCGGAGGGGTGCCAGGACCGGCGCAGGGGGTCGCGGACCCGCCGTACGCACAGGCCGACGGGCGTGAGCACCAGGAAGTACAGCGCGGCGAGCGCCGCCCGGCGCGGGGGGTCAGTCCATTGGAATCGCCTCACGCCAGTCGTCCCCCTTCTCCCGCCACGGGGGCTGGGCCTCCTTCTCCAGCAGGAAGTCGCCGAGGACCAGCAGGTCGATCCCGGTGCGCATGAAGCACGTGTACGCCTCCTCCGGCGTGTTGACGATGGGTTCGCCCCGGACGTTGAACGAGGTGTTCACCAGCACGGGGCAGCCGGTCAGGTCCCGGAAGGCGGTGAGGAGCCGGCGGAAGGACGGATTGCCGTGCGGGCCCACCGTCTGCACACGGGACGACCGGTCGACGTGGGTGACCGCCGGAATCGTGGACCGCCGGACCCGGAGCAGGTCGAGCCCCGTCGGCCCGCCACGGTCGCCGGTCCGCTCGTTTCCGGCGCCGTCCCGGCACTGCTCGGCCGCGACCTGGGCGGTCAGCAGCATGTACGGGCTCTCCTGGCGGAGGTCGAACCACCGCCCGGCGTCCTCGCTCAGCACGGCGGGGGCGAAGGGCCGGAACGACTCCCGGAACTTGATCCTCATGTTCAGCGTCGACTGCATGCGGGCGTCGCGCGGGTCGGCCAGGATCGAGCGCGCGCCCAGCGCCCGGGGGCCGAACTCCATGCGGCCCTGGAACCAGCCGACGATCCGGCCGGCGGCGATCTCCGCCGCCACCCGCCGGGCCAGGCGGTCGCCGGACAGACGGGTGTGCGGGATGCCACCGCGTTCCAGGAACGCCGCGATCTCCTCGGCTCCGTAGGCGGGCCCGAGCAGCGCTCCGGACATGGCGTCGGTGTGCCGGGCGACGTGCGCGCGGGGGGCGCCGCGCCGGTGGGACTCGGCCAGGGCGGCGCCCAGGGCGCCGCCCGCGTCACCGGCCGCCGGCTGTACCCACACCTCGTCGCAGACGCCCTCCGCCACGATCCTGCCGTTGGCCACGCAGTTCAGGGCGACCCCGCCGGCCAGGCACAGCCGCCGCTCCCCGGTGCGCTCGCACACCGTCCTCGCGAGCCGCAGCATCACTTCCTCGGTGACCTGCTGGACGGAGGCCGCCAGGTCGAACTCGCGCTGGGTGAGCGGCCCTTCCGCCTCCCGGCGCGGCCCGCCGAACAGCTCCTCGAAGCCGCGTCCGGTCATGACGCGGCCGTACAGGTAGTCGAAGTGGCGCAGATCCAGGCGGAACGAACCGTCCGGTCTGACGTCGATGAGCCGCTCGCGGATGAGGCGGGCGTAACGGGGGGTCCCGTAGGGGGCGAGGCCCATCAGCTTGTACTCGCCCGAATCGACCTTGAAGCCGCAGAAGTAGGTGAACGCCGAGTACAGCAGGCCGAGCGAGTGCGGGAACCGCAGCTCGCCCAGCGCGTCGAGCCGTGTTCCCCGGCCGTGCCACATGCTGGTCGTCGCCCACTCGCCGACCCCGTCGACGCACAGGACGGCCGCCGACTCGTACGGGCTGGGGCAGAACGCCGAAGCCGCGTGCGAGGCGTGGTGCCGCCCGGAGACGACCGGCGGCAGCACGCCGCCGTCGCCGGGCCGCGCCCCCAGGTGGCGGCGCACCTCCCGTACGGTGTTCCGCTTGTGGGCCCGCCACTGCGGGAAGGCGTCGGCGAACGCCGGGAAGCCCCTCGGCGCGGTGGCCAGCCAGGTGGCCATGACACGCCGGGACTTCAGGGCGGAGTCCTCGTAGAAGGCGACGGCGGCGACGTCGCCGAGCTTCGCCCCGACGGCTGCGAGGCAGTAGTCGACCGCCCCGGCCGGGAAGCGGGGATCGTGCCTGCGGCGGCTGAAGCGCTCCTCCTGGGCGGCGGCCAGCGGGACGCCGTCCGCCACGACGGCCGCCGCGCTGTCGTGGTAGAACGCGGAGATTCCCAGGATCAGTTCCGGCACCGGCGCCCCTCCCGTTCCCGTCCCCGTATGCCCCGGTCGTGTGCCGGGCGGCGGCCCCGCATCAGAAGAGCGGGTAGATGGACGCGTCGTCCTCGGGCTGGGGGCGCAGCCCGGACCGGCGGTCCCGGCCGGGCGCGGGAGACGGCAGGGGCGCCGGGCCCGCGGCGGGCGGCCGTCGCCGCAGTCGGTCCAGGAGTCGCCGGATCACGGACACGGGTGGCTCCTCAGGTGAGATCGAGATGCCCGGCGAGCAGCCGGGCGACGGTGTCGTACCCCAGGTCGGTGCAGTGGACCCGGTCGATGAACAGCCACGCGTCGGGCGTGGTGGCCTCCGCGAGCGCGGCGTTCATGTCGAGGAAGGGCACGTCGAGACCGGCGCATCCGGCGCCGATCGCCCCGGCGTACCTCCGGCCCACCTCCAGGGTGGAGATGTCGTTGTGCAGCCGGCGGAAGTTGGACACGTCGTCCAGCTCGTCGAAGAGCAGCTTCTCCTCCGGGGTGGGTTCCTCCCGCACCCAGGGGGCGAGCGGCTGGAGGACGAACGTCAGGCGTGCGCCCATGGCCTCGGCGAGCAGCTTCCACGTACCGAGGTGCCGCACCGTGAGGCCGGCCGCCCGGTCGATCCGCTCCTGCGGCGTCGGCACGGTGTCGGGGGCGGCCCCGCACTCGAAGAACGCGCCGTGCCGGCCCTGGCGCTCCGCCGGCAGCCTGCTCAGCACCAGGTTGTTGACGCCGGAGAACAGCACGATGTCCGCCACCTCGGGCAACTGCTGCTGGAACAGCGTGAGGAGCATCAGCTCCTGCGCCGAGTTGTGGCTCTGCCCCGAGAAGTTGAGCCAGGGCAGCCGGGGCGCGTGCCGCGTCCACAGCCGGGAAGGCACGGTGGCGGCGTCACCGGTGGCCCCCACGCCGAACGTCGCCGAACTCCCGGCGAGCAGCCGCACCGGGCCGGACGGCCGCTCGCCGCAGACCGTGGCCACGGCGTCCCCCGGCCCCCGGGTAACGCGGAAACCGTGTTCGTCGGTGCTGTAGACGGGTGTCTTCTCGTTGCCGTACTGGAAGAACCCCAGGTACGGCTGGTCCTCCAGGACGAAGGTGTAGTGCTCCATCTGCGGGGCGAGCTGAGCTCGGGGTGACTGCACGGCGAAGGGTCTCCCGTCCCTGGGTGCCGGTCGGTGGACGCGTGGGCGCTAGGCCGACGCGGGGGGCGGCGGCGCGGGCAGGGAACCGGGACGGTCCTCCCGTATCAGGTCCGCGTTGACGGCCATCGCCGCCAGACCTCCGCTGGCCGCCGCCATGGCGGCCTGCTGCATGTTCCTGCCGAGGTCCCCCGCCACGTAAAGCCGGGGCAGTGAGGTGCGCCCGCGCTCGTCGGTCTGCACGGACTCCAGGTCGCCGCCGGGCAGCCACGGGCGCAGGGGTTCCACGCGCGGCTCGGTGTCCATGTGGAGGAACAGCGCGCCGAACGTCAGCGACCGGCCGTTCGCCAGCTCCACCGCCACGCCGTCGGGGTGCGGGGAGACCCGGGCGACCGCGTCGGTGACGGTGGGGATGCCCGCCGCGGTCAGCCGCTCCCGCTCGTCCTCGGGGAGTTCGCGCCGGTCGGACAGGTAGGTGAGGGAGCCGGACCAGACGGTCAGGGTCGCCGCCAGGCACTCACCGGGCACGACACCGCCGTACACGCCGAAGGACTTGCCGCGTACTTCCCAGGCGTGGCAGTACGGACACTCGAACACCGAGGTGCCCCACAGAGCGGCCAGGCCGGGCACGGGCGGCAACTGCGAGCGCACGCCGGCCGCGTAGATCACGGTACGGCTGCGGAAGACGCCGGACTCCTTGGTGGTGGTCACCACGTGGTCGCCGTCGGGCTCCACCGACACCACCGCGTCGTCGCGGAACGTCACGTCGTACGCGCCCAGTTCGGCCCGGGCCCTGGCGCGGAAGCCGGCGATGTCGGCCCCGTCGTTGGTGAGGACGTTGTGCATGACGCCGGCCGCCATGTTGCGCGCGTCACCCGAGTCGACGAGCAGGACGCGGCGGCACGAACGGCCCAGGTACAGGGCGGCGTTCAGCCCCGCGGGTCCGCCTCCGACGATCACGGTGTCGTAGGGCTCTGCGGTCAAGGGTCCACTCCTTCGTCGGGGGGTCGGAGTTCCGCGGCGTCCGCGCGCAGGGGAGCGAGCAGCAGCAGCGCACCGGCGGCCAGGGCGCAGCCGCAGATGACGAACACGGTCGGTACGGACAGGGCCTCGGCCAGCAGCCCGCCGAGGGTCGCGCCCACGGGCATGGCGCCCCAGGCGCACAGCCGGGACACGCTCATCACACGGCCCTGGAACTCCTCGGGCGTCAGCCGCTGCCGCAGCGACATGACGGGAATGTTCCAGCCCATCATGAACACGCCGTTGCACAGCAGCGCGACCGCCGCCTGCACCGGGGTGCGGGCGAGGCCCAGAGCGGCGTACGAGAGCCCCGAGGCGACCAGGCACCAGCACGCCAGCCGTACGGCGGGCAGCCGTCCGGCCAGCTTCGGGGCGAGCCAGCTGCCGCCCACCGCGCCCACGGAGCCGGCCGTCAGCAGCAGCCCGTAACCGGTGGCGTCCAGCCCGAGCGTTCCGTGGCTGAGGAGTACGAGCATGGAGAAGGTGGCGGAGAAGACGAGCCCGTACAGCGCGCTGGCCGCCAGCGTCCGCCGGAGCGTCCGGTGGCCCGCCACGAAGCGCAACCCGGCCCGGATACCGGCGAGTACGGGCTCCGGCGGAGCGCCGGGGGCACGCTCGGCCGGCTCGCGCCGCAGGGGAACGAGACCCAGCAGCAGGACGGCGGCCACGGCGTACAGCACACCGCCGGTGGCGAGCGCCGCCGTGGCGGCCACACCGACCAGCAGGCCGGCGACCGGCGGCCCCGCCATCTCGTTGCACACGATCTGCGCGGCGGACAGGCGGCCGTTGGCCCGTTCCAGGTCCCGCGCTCCGACGATGCGCGGGAGCATCGCCGGGGCCGCCGTGTCGACCAGCGTCTCGGCGATCCCCAGCACGAACGCGAGCGCGTACAGGACGGCGAGCGGCCGGTCGCCGGCGAGCGCCGCCGTCGCGCCCAGCAGGACGGCGCCGCGCGCCAGGTTGCTCCACAGCACGATGCGCCGGCGGTCCAGACGGTCGACCAGCACGCCGGCGGGCAGCGCGAACAGCAGCCACGGCAGCATGTTGACCGCCGTCAGACCCGCCACCGCCGCCGGGTCCGGATGGCCGGCGACCACCAGCAGCGGCAGCAGGGTGCGGGTGACGCCGTCGCCCGCGTTGGACGCGGCGGTCGACGCCCACAGCCACCGGAACGGGCGGCCGAGACCCGGCCGGGCGGTGGACGTGGTGGGGGAGGCGCTAGCCAAGTCCTCTCCCCGCGTGCCGGCGGGCCCCGGGCCGTTCACTCATGCCAGCTCCGCAGCCCCAGCAGCCGTTCGCCGAGCGGGCTCAGCTCGGCCGGTCCGTACAGCAGGTGCTCCTCCTTGCGCACTCCGCCCTCCGGGGGGTGCGGCGGCACGCGGTCCCGCCAGAACCGGACGCGCGCCTCCCGCAGCGGCGCGTTCTCCTCCCAGGCCGGGGCCATGGACATGTACTGCGCCATCCGCACCCGGTCCCGCGAGACGTTCGGGTGGACCCCGTGCGGCAGCAGGCTGTTGAAGACGATCAGGTCGCCCGGGCGCACCTCCGGGACGGTGATGCGGTACCCGGTGATGTCCGGGGTGTACGGGTCGCGGTCCTCCGGCTGCCCCTTCACCCAGGCGTCCCACTCGGTGAAGATCTCCGGCACGCACTGGAAACCGCCGATGTCCTCGTTGCCCTCGGTCAGGGACAGCACCGCCTGGCAGCTCACCGGCAGGGGGTCGCCGGACGTGTCCACGTCCCAGTGGACGAAACCGCCGAAGGCGCGGGAGCCGTGGTTGGGCGGATTGACGTTGGCGAAGTCGATGGTCACCCACAGGTCCGTACGGTCCCAGATGTCGACGAAGGCGTCGTAGACCCGCCGCGTCTGCCGGTTGTCCCACTGCGCCTGGTGGTTGTACATCTCGACGAGGCCGCTGTGGCCGGGCAGCCGCTCGTTCCCGGTGTGGGCCGACGACCAGGTGGACGGGTCGTCCGGGCGCATGCCCTGGAAGTCCCACAGCGCCTCGGTGAGCCGGGTGACATTGCGCTCCGGCACCGCCTGCCGCACCACCACATAACCCTCGGTGGTCCACTGCTCCCAGTCCCGCGGGGACAGGACCCGCAGGGGCAGCGACTTGTGTACGTCCCTGAGCTGGACTGTGTTCACGGACTCACCTCCGGCAGGTGGAGCGCCCTCACATGGTCGAGTACCTCGAAGGGGTTCACCAGCGAGCTTTCGGACAACCCCGCGCGGGGGCCCGGCGGGCGACGGCTCACTCGATCACCAACCGCTGTCCGGGCAGGACGACGGCGTCCAGCGCGGTACTTGCCAGCAACTCCAGCGCTTCGTCGAGATGGTTGAGGATCGGGCGCCCGCCGCCGTTGGCGCTCGTGTTGATCAGCACGGGCAGGCCCGTGCGGGCGCCGACGGCCCGGCAGAGCCGGTGCAGCGCGGGGTGCGTGCCGGACCGTACCGTCTGCAGGCGGGCCGTCCCGTCGATGTGCCGCACCTCCCCGAGGAGCCGGGCCCGTTCGGGTCGCACGCGCGCGGCGAACAGCATGGTGTCCGTGTGGTCGAGGGGCCCGGTGAAGTACCGCTCGGCGTCCTCCGCCGGACACAGCGGGGCGACGGGGCGGAACCACTCCCGGCCCTTGATCGTCTGGGAGACGTACTGCCGGGCCCCCGGCCAGTGCGCCGAGACGAGCAGGGAACGGTGGCCCAGGGCGCGCGGCCCGGTCTCCATGCCGCCCTCCAGCCAGGCCACGCACTTGCGGTCGGCCAGCAGTTCCGCCACCGCCTCGACGAACTGCGCCTCGGTGTCGGTCGACCGTACGGCGTGCCCCGCCCGCAGCGCCGTAGTCCGCGCCCCGTCCCGGGGAATCGTCAACGGGCCGCCCGCGTACGGCAGAGGGGAGCCGGGTGAGCCGTCCCCCACGGCCGGCCGCTCCGCCGGGTCGGCGGCGGCCAGCGCCGCGCCGAGCGCGATGCCGGAGTCGTCGCAGCAGGTCGGGATGTGGACCCGGGTGAACTGCCCGGACTCCACCAGGGCGCTGTTCGCGGTGATGTTGAGCGCGCAGCCGCCCGCGTAGCAGAGGGTGGAGTAGCCCGGGAAGCGCGTGCTGATGCCGGTGACCAGGTGCGCCAGGTCCCGTTCGACGGCGGCCTGGAGGGTCGCGGCCAGGTCCCGGCACACACGGTCGTCGGGGCTGTGGCCCACCTCGGTCCGGCGGCCGTCCGCGGTACGGAACTCGTCGGGGAACACCGACCCGTAGGAGTGCACGACGTCGTCGTCGGAGGAGTCCGCGAGGCCCGCGTCGAGGTATCCGCCGCTGTCCGGGTCGTACTCCCACCAGTGGTCGGCGTAGCGCAGGGCCGTGCCCGTCAGCGCGTCCTCGTCGAGGGGTTCGTACAGGTCGGGGGAACGGGTCCGCGCGCCCTGGGGAACGAGCATGGCGCGCAGCACCGGGAGCAGCGCGGGGTCGGGCTCACCCGTCGCGGACAGCCCGAGGAGCTTGCCCGTGTCGAACTGGCTGCCGTGCACGCGCCGCGCCAGCGCTTCGTAGACGAGTCCGAAGCGCGGGCCCGTCCGGTTGGTGAAGGACAGTACGGGGGTGAGCCTGTCGCCCTCGCCGAGGCAGACCATGCCGTTCTCGGCGTAGTTGCCGGTGCCGTCGAGGGCGATCACCAGGGCCTTGCGGGCCCCCGACGTGTAGTAGGCGAGCGCGGCGTGCGCGTAGTGGTGGCGCACCACGGTCAGTTCCACCTCGCCCAGGCCCTCGGCCAGTGGCCAGCCCGCGAGGTCGACCGTGCGGACGACCGCGTCGAGGAGGTTCCCGCCGGGCCGCGCCCACCAGGCGTCCTTGCCGACCAGCTCGACCAGCGCCGGCGGCAGCACGCGGCACACCGGCGTGTACCAGTCGGCCACGGCGACACGGGTCAGCGGCGACTCGGCGGCGGCCCGGAGTTCGGCCAGCCACTCCGGAGCGGTCCGTGCGAACCGCTCGTTCCCTCCGCACACGTGGCGCAGGCCCAGACGCCGTTCCGCCTCGATGACGTGGTGGCCCGACGCCTGCGTCAGGGCGGCGCCCGCGTCATGGCCGAAGTGCATTCCGATCGTTGCCACGAAACCGTACCGCTCTCTCTCGGGGGCGTCAGGCCAGGGCGGCGGTCTGGGCGTGGTGCCGCTCCAGCAGCCCCTGGACCACTTCGCGCATGTAGGCGCAGTAGCCGGGAGACATCACCTGGATCGACCCGTTCTCCTCCTCCAGCGCTCCGGCCGAACCGCCCGAGCAGGTGCCCTGGAGTTCGCAGCCCTGGCAGCCGGGGCCGTTGGTGTACGCGCGCATGCCGTAGTCCTGGTAGGCGTCGGAGGCGAAGATGCCCTGCCAGTCGTCGATGGTGCCGAGCTTGCGGGCGGTGGCCTTGCAGGCGAAGACACTGCCGTTCGGCTCGATGGACAGCTGGCGGCCCACCGCGGGGCACGTCTTGTAGTCGGCCTGCGCGGCCCACTTGCGCTCATCGATGATCATCTGGAACGTCTGGTACCAGTACCCGCTGAGCTGTACGCCGCGCTCGCGCCCGTAGTCCACCGCGTGCAGCAGCCGCTGGGCCACGTCGTGCGGGCTGTGCCGGTCGAAGAACTCCTTGGCCTGGAACGACACGATCACGTCGAGCGAGTCGAGGCCGGCCTCGGCGACGAAGTCGATGAGCGGGGTGCCCCACTTGTCCCACGTGAACTGCGAGAGGACGGTGGTGATGCTGACCGGCACCCCGGCCGCCTTCATGTCCAGGATGGCCTTGCGCACCACGGGCCACGGCGTGCGCTGCTGCTGTCCGCCCCGGAACTCGCCCGTCTCCGGCACCAGGTAGTCGATCGAGACGGTGGTGTCCACCTTGTGGCGGGCCAGGGCCGCCAGCAGTTCGTCGTCGATGCGCGAGCCGTTGCTCGTCAGGTCGTACGAGAGGGAGACGCCGTCGTGACGGTCCCCGAAGGTACGCAGTACGTGCAGGATCGTGCCCCGGGCCAGAGTCGGCTCGCCGCCGAAGAACGAGACGGTCAGGTGCCCGCCGCCGTTGGCCTTGCGAAGGGCGATGGCCTCCTTGACGGTCTTCTCCGCCACGTCCAGGGACATGTGCATGGACGGGTTCCGCCCGGAGTCGGATCCGTGGTTCCAGTCGCCCTTGGCCAGCGTCGGCCCGGAGTCCGGCCGTGCGCGGCGCAGTTCGACCAGGACGGGACCGGGCTTCACGCTCTCGCCCGAGGTGTTCCGCTCCTCCACACCGCCGTCGAAGTTGTACGCGAAACAGCCCTGGCAGGAGAAGTTGCAGGCGTTCGTCAGCACCAGCTGGATGGAGGAGTGGAAGACGCCGCTGCTGAGCGCGGCCTGCCGACTCTCAAGCAGCGCGTCGATCTCCTCGGCCTCGTCGCGGCCGGCCTCCACCAGATAGCGCGCGTCGATGAGATCACGCAGTGACGCCTCGTCGATCCTTTCCCGCAACTGATCGAGCGTCATGCCGTCCGCCGCTTCCTTCAGCAGCTCCACGATGTCCCGGTCGATCAGCCGCGCATTTCCGTACAGGGAATGGAAGGCCATCGTGCGCGCGCTTCCGTCATACGTGCCGAGGCGTCCGCCGAAAGCGGTGAAATCACGATCTTCGGCGGAACGCAGCGTGCGGGCGTAACGCGAGGACTGGTAGATCGAATTCGGCATGGAAGGGCCTCTCCCTGCGTATCGGAGCATCCGGCAAGGCATCGGGACAATCGGCCGCCGCAGGCGGGTGCACGACATGCCCCACCTGCGGCGTATGAAGGCCCGGCCGTGTCCGGCGGGCCCGGGAGGTGCTTCGGAACTCAGGCGGGCGTGTCCTCTTTCCGCTGTTCAGCGGCGACAGGGGCGGCCTGTGCTTCCTTCCGCACCGGGGTGATGGTCGGAGCGTTGCCCTTGTCGGGCGATACGAACGCGCAGGGCCGGGACGACGCGGTGACCGCGGGCCGGACCACTTTTCTCACTTCGGCCATGGAGCCTCCTCCAATTGTGGGGCGCGCAACAGACCACACTGAAGCAGATGCCGCCGACACGGATAAGAGGACCTTTCGGCCACGACCCGACGGCCGGAACGGGAACATTTCAGGCCGTGCGGAGCGCCCCGGGAAATTCGCACCGTGAGGCCGGATATGGCGTGCCGTTCGGAGTCGAATTCGCCGTCGATTAGATCAATTGCGGCCGCGACAATTGATCGACAAGGGTGCCCTGTCGGTCCTGCCGCCGCGCGCCGAAGGGCATTCGCGGCGGCGCTACCGGCCCCTTTCCCGCGACGGACGACCGGCGCGGGAGAGGAGCGGCCCGGCCCGGCACCGGGGGCGGCCGGACGGACTCCCGGAAGGGTCGGCACGGCGGTGGTGGCCGTCGACTGGCGTGATGTGTTCCGCCCCGCCGCGCGATGCCGACCGGCCGCCGGACACCGCAGCGGCCGGCGGCCCTGGCGCGTTCAGCTCCACGGCGGGGTGCCGCTGCCGCCCCCGGCGTGCCCGGGCGGACTCGTGGGTCGGCCCGGCCGCCCGTACGCGCCGAAACCCGTTTGACGCTCGCCACAGGTCCGGGCTCGGATGACGTTCCATGAGCAGCACACATCACACGCCCCCCGGCCCGCCCGCCGTCGACGACCACCTCGTACGGCGGCTGATCGCGCGGCAGTTCCCGCGCTGGGCACACCTGGACGTGGTGCGGTTCCCGTCCGGCGGCACGGTCAACGCCATGTACCGGCTGGGCGACGACATGGTCGTACGGCTGCCGCTGCGCGACGGCGGGGCCGGTGACGTGGCGAAGGAGCGCCAGTGGCTGCCGCGGCTCGCGGACCTGCTGCCGACGGCTGTGCCCGAGGTGCTCGGCGCCGGGGAGCCCGCCGAGGGGTACCCGTGGTCCTGGTCGGTCTACCGGTGGCGGGCCGGTGAGAACCCCCGGGAGGGGGCGCTCAGGCAGCCCGTGCGGCTGGCCGAGGATCTCGCCGCCTTCGTGGCCGCGATGCGCGGGATCACCCTGCCGGGCGCTCCGGAGGCTTACCGCGGAGGCGCCCTCGCCACGCTCGACGCCGGGACCCGCGCGGCGATCGAGGCACTGCGGGGAATGCCCGGCGAGGGCGTGGACTGCGACGCGGCGGCAGCCGTGTGGGAGGACGCGCTGCGCGCCCCTGGCCGGGAGAGGCCGTCGGTGTGGCTGCACGCCGACCTGATGCCGGGCAACCTGCTGGTGGACCAGGAGGGCAGGCTGACGTCGGTGATCGACTTCGGCTGTGCGGGGACGGGCGATCCGGCCTGCGATCTGTTCCCCGCGTGGAACCTGCTGCCGGCCGACGGGCGGCGGGTGTTCCGCGAGGCGCTCGGCGTGGACGACGCGACCTGGGCCCGGGGACGGGCGCGGACGCTGTCCCAGGCCCTGATCTCGCTGCCGTACTACCACCGCACGAACCGCGCGATGGCCCGCAACGCCCGGTACGTGATCCGGGCGGTACTCGGGGAAGTGGCCGGCACCGGCCGCAGGCCCTGACGGGTGATCGTCAGGGCCTGCGGCCGCGCGGTGGGCTCTTGGGTGGGTTACGGGCACTTCACCCGTGGGTTGTACGGTGCGAAGAGGCCGCTGGGGTTGTCCTTCCACAGCCAGACGTGCAGCGAGTAGTGCACGGGCAGCCCGGGGATGTCGGTGAACGGACCGTCGAACTTCTGGCCGAACAGCTTCGGGCGGTCCTTGGTGGTCTTCGGGTTCTGGTCGGCGTCCGGCACGATGTACTCCAGCGCCACCAGTTGGCGCTTCCCTGCCTTGTCCGGCGCGTAGAGCACCGCCGCGGGACGCCCGGGGTGCAGGGAGCCGATGTTGGCCGGGTCGACGTAGTGGTACCCCATGCCGCCCCGGGTGGGGTCGCTGACGCACTCGTCGGTGCTCTTGAACCCGGCGGCGACCGCGAGCCTGGGCGCGTGGAAGGCGCCGCTGGCCGCCGCCGCGACATCGAGCCGGCGGTTGGTGTCGTCATTGGCGCCGGGGGCGGCGGCGATCGTCAGCGAGGCCAGTGCGGCGAGGGAGATGCCGACGGCGACCGGTCGTGCGCGCATACGTCTGCTCCTGTTCGGTCCTGGAATTTCACCCCGAGCCTGTACGCCGGTGCCTGCCACCGCACACGAAGCGCATCCGTTAGGGCGTCGGCGGCGCGGCGGGCGTGCTGGGCGGGACGGGTCCCTGGAGGCGGGGAGCGTACGTGCGGAACGGGACGGCGGGAGGGACGCGACGCCTCGCGCCGGCCCACGGGGGGAAACATCTCGCGGCCAAGGGGAATGGTCACGACAGGTTCGGTTAACCGGTTGTCATGGCACGGATACTGAAGTTGGGGCAGCACAAGGGAGCGGACTCGCCGCCGGACGCCGGGGACGGCACCGGCCCTGGGCCCGATCCGGAGGTGGAGCGGGACGCTCCCGACGCGTTGGCGGACATGCCGAAGAAGTCCTGGTGGGCGGTACTGCGGCGCACGGTCAAGGAGTTCACGGACGACGAACTCGCCGACCGGGCGGCAGCCCTCACCTACTACGGCGTGCTCTCGCTGTTCCCGGCGCTGCTGGTGCTGGTCTCCCTGCTGGGGGTCGCGGGGGAGTCGGCGACCAAGCAGGTGCTCGACAACCTCCAGCAGCTGGCTCCCGGCTCCGCGCGCCAGGTGATCGCCGACGCGGTGGAGCAGTTGCAGTCCAGCGGCGGTACGGGTTCGGTGCTGGCCGTGGTCGGTCTGCTGACGGCGCTCTGGTCGGCGTCGGGGTACGTGGCGGCGTTCATCCGGTCCTCCAACGCCGTGTACGACATCCCCGAGGGGCGCCCGGTGTGGAAGGTACTGCCGGTACGCCTGGGCGTGACGGTGGTACTGATGGTGCTGGCCTGCGCCAGTGCGCTCATCGTGGTGTTCACCGGCGGCCTCGCCCGCCAGGCCGGGAAGGCCCTCGGAGTCGGTGACGCCGGGCTGACCCTGTGGGGGATCGCCAAGTGGCCGGTCCTCGTCCTGCTGGTGATCATCATGATCGCGATCCTGTACTGGGCGTCGCCCAACGCGAAGGGGCGCGGCTTCAAGTGGGTCACGCCGGGCAGCTTCCTGGCCCTGGTCCTGTGGATGGCGGCGTCCGCGGGCTTCGCCGTGTACGTGGCGAACTTCTCCTCGTACAACAAGACGTACGGCACGCTCGCCGGTGTCATCATCTTCCTCGTGTGGCTGTGGATCACCAATGTGGCGATCCTGCTGGGCCTGGAGTTCGACGCCGAGATGGTCCGCGAACGCGCCATCGTGGGCGGCCATCCGGCGGACGAAGAGCCGTACGTGGCACCGCGCGACACCCGTGCGTGGAGTGAGGCGGAACGCCGTGCCGCTGAATGACCCCGTACGCGCGACCGTGACCGGCGGCGGGGCCGGGCACCGGCCGGCCGCGTCCGGGCCGTCGCGGGGCGCGGTGGACCGGCTGCGCCGCATGGACCGGGAACTGACGCGCCGCGCCGCCGCCTGGGACTCGCCCTTCGCCCGGCGCGTACTGCCGGCCGTGGAGTCCGCGGCCGAGCACACCAAGCTGTGGTGGGCCGCCGCCGCGCTGTCCGCCGCCGCCGGAGGCCCCAGGGGCCGCAGGGCGGCGGTGGCCGGACTGACGAGCATGGGCGTGGCATCCCTCGTGTCCAACGGGCTGTGCAAGCGGCTCTACGACCGATGCCGGCCGCCGAAGGGCATCATTCCGCACGAGGACGTGCACGAGAGGCCGGACAGTTCCTCCTTCCCCTCCGGACACACCGCCGCCGCCGTCGGGTTCACCGCCGCCGTGCTTCCCTCGTCCCCCCGCGCCGGTGCGCTCTGCGCGGCCCTCGCGGCCATGGTGGCGGTCGAAAGGGTGCACAGCGGCGCGCACTACCCCACCGACGTCGCCGCCGGAGCCGCCATCGGCCTCGCCAGTGCCTCACTGGTGCGCTACGCGCCCCGTCTGCTCCTCCACAGGATCACGACGCTGTGACCGGTCGGTGCGCATACGGGTGGTACGCCGGGTCGGGGGTACGCGACGCGGCGACAGGGGCCCGCACCCGCACCGCTCGACGACCGCTCGGCCGGAGCGCCGAGAAGTCATGACGGGTGGTCGGGCGGGACGGCTGAAGAGAAACGAAAGGCAGGTGAAGGGGTTTGAGTACCGCCGACCATCGCGGCACGCACGGCACCGGCCAGGAACCCGTGGGTGAGCTGGTCTCCCGGGCGTCGGAGCAGATCTCACAGCTGATGCGCGAAGAACTGCGCCTCGCGCAGGCCGAGATGACGCGGAAGGGCAAACGGTTCGGGATCGGCGGCGGCCTCTTCGGCGGCGCCACCATGATCGCGCTACTGGGGCTCCAGGCGCTCGTGGCCACCGTGATCGCGGTCCTCGCGCTGGTGCTGCCGCTGTGGGCCTCCGCCCTCGTCGTCACCGGCGTCCTGTTCCTGCTCGCCTCGGTCCTGGCCGTGGCCGGCAAGAAGCAGGTCGGCGGGGCCACTCCGCCCGTACCCGAGCGGGCGATCGACAGTGTCAAGGCCGACGTGGCCGAGATCAAGGAAAGGGCACACCGATGACCGACCAGTCCCACGCGTACACGCCCACGCCCGAGGAACTGCGCGAGCAGGTGGACGGCACCCGCGAGCAACTGGGCCAGACCGTGGAGGCGCTGGCCGCCAAGGCGGACGTGAAGGCCCGCGCCCAGGACAAGGCGGCCGCCGTCAAGCAGCAGGTGGCCGAGAAGACGGCCCAGGCCAAGGTGCAGGTCCTCGAAAAGGCCGCCCAGGTCGGCCAGTTGGCCAAGGACCGGACGCCGGAGCCGGTACGGGAGAAGGCCGCGCAGGCGAAGGCCCAGCTCACCGGCACGGCGGACACCCTGGCGGCGAAGATCCAGGAGAAGACGCCCGAACCGGCGCGGGAGAAGGCCCTGCACACCGCGCGGGCCGCGCGCGACAACCGGAAGCCGCTGCTGGCCGCGGCCGCCGCTCTCGTCGTCGTCCTGGCCGTGCGCCGCAGGCGCAGGCGCTGACGAGGGCTCCCGGGCCGCCCCGGACGGGGCGGCCGACCGCGGCACGGCACCGGTCCCATCGACCGCGGGCCGTGCCGCGGCCGTCCCCGGGTGCGCGGTGGCCCCGCGCTCCCCGTACCGCTGCGAACGCCCTTGGTCCGGCATACGAGCAGGTCGGGTGAACAGCCGCACCTCCCGGTGCATGATGGGGGGCATGACGACCAACGGGGGAGGTCGGCGCGAGCCGACCAGTTACGAACTCAAGCCGCCCACTCCGCCCGTGCCCGACGAAACGGGCTCCGCGACCACACGCCCCGAGCCCTTCACGGCACCCCCCGCGCCCGCCCGGCCGTCGACGCCCCCGGCGCGTTCCGCGGCACCCCCGGCGCCGGCCGATGCCGGTCCGCAGGCCGGCGCCGGCCGCCTGGTCGGCGGCCGCTACCGGCTCTTGGAGCGCCTGGGATCCGGCGGCATGGGCACGGTGTGGCGGGCCCGCGACGAGGTGGTCGACCGGGATGTGGCGATCAAGGAGCCCCGGCTGCCGGAGCATTTCACGCCTGCCGAACGCCACACCGCACACCAGCGCATGCAGCGCGAGGCCCGGGCCGCGGCGCGCATCGACCATCCCTCGGTGGTGGCGATCCATGACGTGGTCACCGAGAACGACAGCCCCTGGATCGTCATGGAGCTGCTGCGGGGCAAGTCCCTCGCCGAAGTCCTCGACGAAGGCACCCTGAACCCGCCGGAAGCGGCCAGGATCGGCCTCGCGGTGCTCGGCGCACTCGACGCGGCGCACGAAGCCGGGGTGCTGCACCGCGATGTGAAGCCCGGCAACGTCATGATCGGCAGCCACGACCGGGTCGTACTCACCGACTTCGGCATCGCGCAGATGGAGGGCGAGCAGAAGCTCACCGAGACGGGCGGCTTCGTCGGTTCCCCCGAGTACATCGCCCCGGAGCGGGTGCTGGGCCGCCGCCCGGGGCCCGAATCGGATCTCTGGTCGCTCGGCGTGATGCTCTATCAGGCGGTCGAAGGCGTATCGCCGTTCCGGCGGCAGACCACCCCCAGCACCCTTCAGGCCGTCCTGCTCGCCGAACTGCCGCCCCCTCAGCACACGGCGGAACTGACCGAGGCGCTCACCGGCCTCCTGCGCAAGGAGCCGGAGAGCCGGCTCACCGCCGGCTCGGCACAGACCCTCCTGCGCGCGGCCCTCGCACCCGCCGCCCGCCCGGATCCGAGCCCCCGGACATCCGCCACGTCCGAGGGCGGCGCGCCCCGGAGGCCACGCACCCCGAGGCTGATCGCCGTCGCGGCCGCTGTCGCGCTCACTCTCGCGCTGGCCGTCGTGCTGGTCCCCCGGTTGACCAGCGACGAACCGCCGGAGGGGTGGAAGCGCTACGAGGAGTACCGCATGCAGCTCACGGTCGCCGCTCCGGCCGACTGGACCATCTCCACCGCGGACGACCTGGAGAGCAGCGACGGAGCCTATGTCGCCACCGAGTACACCTCGCCCAAGGGCGACATGAGCCTGCTGGTGAGCCAGAAGCAGAAGGCCACCGAAACGGCACGCGCGACGGCGGACCGCTGGAAGACCGAGTACGAGCAGGCCGGTCCGCCCGACGGCGGTTCCCCCGCCGCCTCGACGGTGGAGACCACCACCGAACAGGGCAAGGACGCGGCGATCATCACCAACGAGTACAGCGAGGAGACCGAGGGCACGCCGCGGCGCCTCAGCAAGACCCTGATCGTGGTCAACTCCGCGCAGGAACGCCTGACGCTGTCGGTGGAGGTGCCGGCCGGGAAGTCGGCGGCCAGGACGGCCGGTGATCTGCTGAGGAAGGCACGCTCGGAGTACCGGATAAACGACCTCTGACCGGCCGGGTGCTCTCTCTGGGGTCCCGGCAGGCCGGTACGGCCTGGCCCGCACCCGGCGGCTCGCCCGTACCCCGAGTCGCGCACGCCTACGCCAGTACGGCCATCGACACGGCCCCGCAGGCGTCGACGACGCAGCACCACTCCGACCAGGCGCGGGGTACGACCCGCCCGCTCCGGTGGTGGACGAAGTCCCAGGCGGCGTGGCCCAGCCAGCCGGCGGCCAGCAGATAGAGGCCGAAGGTCTCGTCGGCGGTCACGGCGATCAGCGCCACGGCGGCGAAGCCCACGAGCCCGGCGATCTGGAGGGCGAGGACGCGCGGGCGTCGCAGCTCGCCCCGCAGCGCTCCGAAGAGCAGGTAGCACACCGGCATGGTGACCAGGAGGGCGGCGAGGAACCCCGGCGCCGGCAGTCCGTCGGCGAACGTGGCGACAGCCAGGGCGAGCGCCAGCATCGTGGGCCACCGGTGCCCGACCGCGACCAGAACGCCCCTGCCCGGCGAAGGGCGCAGCCGGGTGCCGACTCCGGGTGCGGTGCGCCCGCCGTCGTCCCGTTCGTCCTGCGTGGTTCCGGTCGTCATGGCGTCTCCAGGTGCTGAAGCGGGAAGGGGAGCGGCGGGGCGGGACCGAGGGCGGCCCGGTTCCACTGTCGCGCCCGGCCGGGCCGATCCGGGCGCGTCGCCGGAGGGGATGTCCGCCGCCTTGGGGTAGTGGTCCTTCCGGCATAGGGTCGGCGCATGGGGGAGCGCTTCATGGTGGTGGTCGGTTACGCGTCGGCCGAGTTGCTCGACATCGCGTGCGTGACCACGGGCCTGGCCATGGCCAACGGGATCGGCGAGCCCGCGGTGCCGTACCGGGTGAGCGTGGCCGGCCCTGGCGGCGATCCGATCGTCTGCGGGTCCGGACTCACGCTGCTGAGCCAGCACTCCCTGGAACGGCTGGTCGGTCCGATCGACACGCTGATCGTGTCGGGCGGCATCGGATTCGAGAACGCGGCCCGCGACGACCGGTTCGTCGGGCACGTGCGGCGGCTGGCCAGGGAGAGCCGGCGGGTGGCCTCCGTGTGCACCGGGGCGGGCGTGCTCGCCGCCGCCGGACTGCTGGACGGCCGCCGGGCCACCACGCACTGGCGGTTCGCGGACCGGCTCGCGGCACGCCATCCGCAGGTCCGGATGGACCCGGCCCCCATCTACATCCGCGACGGGAACGTCTACACGGCGGCGGGCATCACCAGCGCACTCGATCTCACCCTCGCCTTCATCGAGGAGGACCATGGCCCCGAACTGGCCCGCCAGGTGGCCCGGGACCTGGTCACCTACCTGCAACGGCCCGGCAACCAGGCGCAGATGAGCCTGTTCACCGCCGCGCCGCCGGCGCGCGACGACATGGTGCGCGAGCTGGTCGCACACATCACCGCCCACCCCGACCGCGACCTCGGCACAGTGGCCCTGGCCGCCCGCGCGGGTGTCACCCCGCGCCACCTCACCCGGCTGTTCACGGAACATCTCGGGCTGGCGCCCGCCCGGTTCGTACGGCGGGCCCGCACCGAGGCCGCCGCCCACCTCCTGGCCTCGACCACGCTGCCCATGGCGGGCGTGGCCGCCCGCTGCGGATTCGGCAGTGCCGAGTCGCTGCGCCAGGCGTTCACCGCCCGGTACGGAATCTCGCCCTCCCGCTACCGCGCAACCCAGCGGCGGCGCCCGTCCCGCTGACGCCGGCCTGACCCACGCCCGAGGGGCGCCGCCGTGGCGGTCGCCGTCAAGAAGGAGACGCACGGCTCTTGTCAGTGCAATGTCACATTACTATTTTACATGGCACGCGAAGTCGTGCCCGATCGTCAACCTCCTTACTGGGCAAGGGCATTCGCGGATCCGTACGCACGCTGTCGCACCACCACCCCCCATCTCCGACAGGAGTTCACTGGTGTCCCAGCTCAGATCCCTGTGCAGGCCGCTGCTCGCCGCAGCCGCCGCCGTCGCCCTGCTCGCCCCGCTGGGGCAGGTGGCGCGGGCCGAGGAGTCCGGCACGCGGCCGCCCGCCGCGGCCGCCCCCCAAGGCCCCCGCTCACCCGGCGGCGAGCATCCGCGCGACGAGGTCGACCGCCTCGCCCGGGCGCCCCGGTCGACCCCGGCCCCCGCACCCGCCCCTGGCGGACAGGCCAAGGGCCGGACGCCCGGCCGCCAGAGTCCGGCGGCGGCACACCGCGCCGGGTCCGCGCCCACCACCGCGGCGGGGGTGGCGTGCACGCTCGACGGCGTCACCGGCCTCACGCCGGAGCGGTTCACCGACTTCCTGGCCGACCCGGCGGTCACCGCCGACGGCTGTCTGGCCGCACTCGTGTGGAGGTGGGACGCCCGGCTCGCACCCGTCATGTCCGACGCCCACGTGCAGGCGGTGAGCCGGCGCGTCGCCGCGCTCTCCGGCTCCCACGACGGCCGCAACTCGACCCACCTGCTGGAGATGCTCACCTATCTCCACGCCGTGGCCTACCACGACTTCTCGCGTACCGAGATCGACGTCACGGACCCCCCGACCACCGAGGCCATGCGCCGCGCGCTCCACGCCTTCGGCACCGCGCCCCGTACCTTCGCCGTCACCAGGACCAACGCCGAGAGCCTGCGGGAGGCGCTCTACGCGGGCAGCGCCCCGGGCCTGCGGCACAGCCAGCTCGGGCTGATCAAAAAGGTGCTGGCCACGATGGACAAGTACCACAAGGGCCAGTACGACAACGCTTCCTGGGGCGGCGCCGCGCTGGCCGCCCTCTCCGTGAACTACCTCGGTGTCTACCCCGGCAACAAGGACACGGCGTTCCACGCCCTGGTCGCCCGCAGCGACGCGTACCGGGCCGCGTTCCGGGCCTTCGCGCACCACACCCACCTCAAGGGCACCGTGAACGAGTGGGTCGTCCGCGACGCGCTGAGCGAGTACGGCCGCTTCGGGCAGATAGCGGAGCTCACCGGCCGCACCGTGCCCGACCTCGGCGCCCTGCTGCCCGTCGCCGAGCGCAACTTCGGCACGGGGCGCGCGCCCTGGGCCGCCCTCGCGTCGTGGCTCAACTTCTACGAGGCGTGCGCCCCCTACGGCGTCTGCAAGGCGGACATCGAACGGCGGATCTTCCCGCACACCTACACATACGACGGCGGGGCGATCAAGGTCCGCACCGGACTGGACCGTGCCACCGTCGACCAGCTGTACTACGCGAGCAAGCAGGTCAAAGCACAGTTCCACCGGGTGGTCGGCTCGCTGGAACCGCTGGCCGGCGACACCAACGCCTCGCTCGGCGTCGTGCTCTACGCCTCCCGGGCCGACTACGAGAACTACCACCCGCTCCTCACCGGGATGGGCACCGCCAACGGCGGCGTCTACATCGAGCGGGGCGCGACCTTCTACACGTATCAGCGCAGGGTTCCGCAGGACTCCTCGCTCACCCTGGAGGAACTGTTCCGCCACGAGTACGTCCACTACCTCAACGGCCGCTGGGCGGTGCCCGGTTACTTCGGGGAGGGCCCCTGGTACAGCGGTGACCGCACCACGGCGATGGACGAGGGGACCGCGGAGTTCTTCGACGGCGCCACCCGCGACGACGGCGTGGCCGTACGCAAGTCACTGGTCCGGAGCGTCATCGCCGACACGGCCGGCGGCCGTCCGCGCATGAGTGTCGACCAACTGCTGCACGCCACGTACGACGGGGACGGTTTCCGGTTCTACGCCTACGCCGGAACCTTCTTCGAGTTCCTGTGGACCGAGCGGCCGGCGCTGCTGCGGCAGATGTACCGGCATCTGCGGGCCGACGACCCGGCGGCTTTCGACGCCTGGCGCGCCCGCCTCGGGGACGACGACGGCCTCCAGCGGGCCTACGACGCCTTCCTGGACGCGCAGATCGCCAAGGTGGACGACCTGTTCGTGCCCCACACCACCTACACGCCCAACGACCGGCTCGAGGACGACTCGGTGGCTGCCGTACGGGAGGACCTCCAGTCGGCGACGGCCGCGCACCCCGACTGCGTCGAGAAGGGAGGGCCCGGCATGAGGCGTTTCGCCTGCACCGGCCGGATCACCGCCCGCCTCTCCGACGCGACGGACGCCGGCCGCGTGTTCCAGGACATGTCCGAGACGGTGGACCATTTCATCCTCGACCGGGCCGAGGGCGCCTCGAACAACCTCGGCGACATGAACTGTTCCTTCGACGAGGTCGAGATCTGGCCCAACGGCCGGGCGGGCACGTCCTCGTACGCCTGCGAAGGCCCGCTGCGCAGCTGACCCGGAGCGGACCGGGGCAGGGCACGCGCCCCGCCCCGGTCCCCCCGTCACGCCGGGACGGGGGCGTCCGGGTGCGCCGCTTCGGCCTCCGGCTCCTGCGGCGGCTCGCCGAGCTGCTCGCGCAGGTAGTTCCAGATCACGGCGATCAGCGCTGTCGCCGGCACCGCGAGCAGGCTGCCCACGACGCCGGCCAGGCTGCCGCCCAGCGTCACCGCCAGCAGGACCACGGCCGCGTGGAGGCCGAGGCCCCGGCTCTGGATCATGGGCTGGAACACATTGCCCTCCAGCTGCTGCACCAGGACGATGATCGCCAGCACGAGCAGCGCGTCCGTCAGGCCGTTGGACACCAGCGCGATGAGCACCGCGACCAGGCCGGCGAACAGCGCGCCCACGATCGGCACGAACGCGGACACGAAGGTCAGGACCGACAGCGGGAGCACCAGCGGTACGTCCAGGATCCACAGGCCGAGCCCGATGAAGACGGCGTCCAGCAGGCCGACGAACGCCTGCGAGCGCACGAACGACCCCAGTGTGTCCCAGCTCCGCGCCGCCACGACCGGGACGTCGGTGGACAGCCGGCCGGGGAGCTGACGGGAGAGCCACGGCAGGAACCGCGGCCCGTCCTTGAGGAAGAAGAACATCAGGAACACTGCCAGGACGGCGTTGATCAGGCCGTTGAACACGGTGCTCACTCCCGTGCCGACCGCGGTGACCATGCTGCCGAGGCTGTCCTTGATACGGGCGATCGCGGAGTCGAAGGCACCCGCGATCTGGTCGTCGCCTATGTTCAGCGGCGGTCCTGCGGCCCAGGCGCGCAGTTTCTCGACGCCTTCCACCACGCCGTCGGTCAGCTCGCCCGACTGGGACGCCACCGGCACCGCGATCAGCGCCACGATGCCCGCCGCGACCAGCAGGAACAGTACGGTCACCAGCGCCGCGGCCAGGGCGGGGCGCCACCCGTGACGGCGCAGGAAGCGCGCCAGGGGCCAGGTCAGCGTGGTGAGCAGCAGGCCGATGATGAGCGGCCACACGACCGACCACATCCGGCCCAGGACCCACAGGGCCACCGCGGTCATCAGGAGGACCAGCAGCACATCGAGGGAGACGCGCGCCGATGTCCGCAGCGCGGCGGCGGTTTTCGTGGAACTCAAGGTGGCAGCCATGGGGGTCACCCTATGGGGAGGCCGCCGAGCGCGGGACGCCCGGTGGCCGGGACCCCCCAACCACCCGCGCGGACGCGTGAGTTCCGGATGCGCGCTGTGGCCCGAAAGCGGCGCTCACTACCGCTCCCCGCGCCCGGCGTAGTCCTTCTCTGCCGTCGGCGCTTGCTCTACCTATCGAGAATCGATAGATTACCATCGTAGGTCGATCGAGGGAGAGATGATGGGGAAGCTGACAGTGCTGGCGCTGCGTGCCGTGCTCGTGGCGCTGCTCGCCGGTTCGGTGTTCGTGCAGGCGGTGATGGTGCCGCTGCTGGCCATCGACATGGAGGGGCTCAAGCCGGAGTACGCGTACCTGCGCACCCCGCTCCTCGTGATTGCGGTGCTCGGCGTCCTGACGGTGCAGGTCGTGCTGGTCTGCGTGTGGCGGCTGGTGACGATGGTGCGACGCGGAACGGTGTTCTCCCACGCGGCCTTCCGGTACGTCGACGTGGTGATCGGCGCGGTCGTCGCGGCCGCTCTCGTCGTGTTCGCGCTCGGGGTGGTCCTGGCGCCGGGCGAGGCCGTGGCCCCGGGCATCGTGCTGCTGATCGGCGGGGCCGGCGTGGCGGTGCTGGGGGTCGCGCTCATCGTGCTCGTACTGCGGATGCTGCTCGCCCAGGCCGTGGCACGTGATGTCGAGGCGGCGCAGATGCAGGCCGAACTCGACGAGGTGATCTGATGCCGATCGCCGTCGACATCGACGTGATGCTGGCCAGGCGGAAGATGTCCGTCGGCGAGCTCGCGGACCGTGTCGGGATCACGCCCGCCAACCTGGCGGTGCTCAAGAACGGCCGCGCCAAGGCGGTGCGCTTCGCGACGCTCGCCGCGCTCTGCGAAGTCCTCGAATGCCAGCCGGGAGACCTGCTGCGCTGGGAGGCGCCGGACGGCGCTGACAGCTGACCCGGCCACGGACGGCTGACCCGGGCGCGCGTCCCACGACCGGCCGGCCGGCACGTCCCTCCCCGCCCTGGGGAGGGACCGCGGGCACGGACCGGGCCGCCGCGGGCGCCCCGGCCTACGCGCCCTTGGGCAGGCTCGCAAAGAACTCCACGACGTCGTCGATCAGGAGCTGCGGCTGTTCGAGGGACAGGAAGTTGCCGCCGCGCTCGAACTCGGTCCAGCGCACCACGTGGTGGTCCCGCTCGGCGAACCGGCGGATCGCCACGTCGGTCGGCAGGGCGACGGCCACGGCGGTCGGCACCGTTCCGGCGGCCTTCGGTGCCCAGGCGGCCGGGTCGTGGGCCATCTCGTAGTACAGGTGGGCCGAGGGGCCGGCGCTGCCGGTGAACCAGTAGAGGCTCACGTTCGTCAGCAGGGTGTCGCGGTCGACGGCGTCCTCGGGCAGTTCGTTCGCCGGATCGGTCCACTCCTTGAACTTCTCCACGATCCAGGCGAGCTGGCCCACCGGCGAGTCGTGCAGCCCGTGGGCCACCGTCTCGGGGCGCGTCGACTGGATGGCGTTGAAACCCATCTTGTCGTCGCGGAAGTCCTGGAGGCGCTGGAGCCGGGCCTGCTCGGCCTCCGTCAGGCCCGCGAAGTCGGCGGGGTCCTCGGAGGGGAAGGTGACCAGGCCGTTCACGTGCACGCCCACCACGTGCTCGGGGGCCGTCCTGGCCATCTCGCCGGCGATCCAGGCGCCGCCGCCGTTGCCCTGCACGCCGTAGCGGTCGTAACCGAGGCGGGCCATCAGTGCGGTGAAGGCCCCGGCGATACGGCCGGTGTTCCAGCCCGTGGAGGACAGCGGCGTGGAGAAGCCCACGCCGGGCGTCGAGGTGACGACGACGTGGAACCTCCGTGACAGCGCCTCGACGACGTCGGCGAACTGGACGAAGGAGCCGGGCCAGTCGTGCACGAGGAGCAGCGGCAGGGCCTGCGGATCGGCCGACCGCACGTGCGCGAAGTGGATGTTCTGCCCGTCGATCTCGGTCACGTACTGGGGGAACCGGTTCAGCCGGGCCTCCGCCTCGCGCCAGTCGAAGCCGTCGGCCCAGTAGGCGGCCAGTTCCTTCAGGTACGCGACGGGGACACCCCGCTCCCAGCCGTCCACGCCCGGGACGCCGGCGCCCCAGCGGGCCTGGCGCAGTCGGGAACGCAGGTCGTCGAGGTCTGCCTGGGAGATGTCGATCCGGAAGGGCCGGATCTCCGCACCGGCGGCGTCGGCGTGCGAGGGGTTCACAGCTGCGGCGTTGCTGTTGGTCTCCATGGGGACGACTCTAGGACGGGTACAGGAAAGATACGTTCGTAATGGCAGGGCAGAGTGCCGCCCATGCTCGACGCCACCAGGGGGGCCGCCGGCGGATACCGGCTCGCCGCCGGGGCGGCCATGCCGCCGCAGAGGCGATCGACGCCGGAACGTGTGTGCTGGAGGCCGGCGCCGATTCGCCGGCCTCGCTCGCCCCGCACCTCGGGCTGCCCGGGCACGACTTCACGGTGGCCGGCCCGCCGGAACTCCGCGCTCACCTGCGGGAACCGGCCGGGCGCTACGCCAGCTCGACGCCACCGCCGCCCGAATCCCCGTCCGGCGGCTTCACCGCCCCGTCCGACCGGTGAGCCGGGAGGCATGACCGGCGGGTAGGTGGGTACATGGCGCGGGGCCTCGGGACGACGTGTCCGGGGGCGAGGGCGGGCGTCGGCACGGCGCCGGTCCCCAGTCGTGATCCACAGGGTGGTGCAGGGACTTGGAACACCTCCGGAACGGGTGCGCGCTGCTCGCCGCCGCCGTGACCGCCGTCGTGCTCTTCGGCCGCTGGTGGGCGACGCGGAACCAGGCCGCGAGCACGGCCCCCACGGCCCGGCGGGGCGCACCCCCCGTCGCCGGGGCGAGGTCGCTCGCCGCCCGCGCGTTCGCCGGTCTGCCGCCGGACGGCGCAGGGCGTACGTACGCGTCGGCCGCCAGGGGATCGCGGGTGGTGCACGAAGCCGAAGCGCATCTGCGCCAGTGCTGGGAGCGGATGCGACCGCTGTACGAGCCGCCGGGCGGGTGAGCCCGTGTGCGGGGCCGGGCGCGTGTGCGTCAAACGGTCACACGACCGTCACACTCCCGGGCGGTGCGACGGCGATATGCGGCAATGCGAAGAGAAACCGGATTTCTCCCCAGGGAGCCGTCGTGTTGGCCATCGCTCTGCTTCTCCCGCCGTTCCTCCTGGGCCTGATCGTCCTCATGGGCCGCTACGAGGACCGGATGCTCACCCCCGCCGAAGCGCCGCGCCACGCCCGCCCACGCCATCTGCGACTGGTGCCACGCAGCGGTGCCCGCGCCGAGCCCACCACCGAAGCACCGACGGGTGACGTGGCCGCGTAACCGCGACCGCGCCGACCGGACCGCCGGGCCTGCCGACTCACGGCTGACCCGCGGGGTTCACCACTCCCGGGTGGCGATCAGCTTCTCCACGTCCGCGTCACCGAAGCCGTAGGCGTGCGCGACGAACCAGAAGTTCTCCGCGATCTCCTCGCGGGCAGTGGTCTCGATCGCACAGCCCGCGGCCTCGAACTCGGTCTCCAGCGCGTTGAATTCCTCCGTGGCGGCCTGCGTCAGGACGTAGAGCGCGGCCAGATCGGCCGGCGGGTCCGTCTCGATGCGCTCGCACAGCCGGAGGAGGATCGCCTTGCCCTGGTCCACCACCCGGTCCGGGAAATAGCTGTCCGCGTACATGGCCCGCAGGAACGAGTGTGCGGACACCTTCTGATTGCTGATGGACACGCGGTTCCCCGTCCTTGGCATGCATGGAAGTGCAGAGCGTCGAACAAGCTATCCCATGCTCCGGCGGGGCGAGTTGCCGGCCGTGGTCGCGGAGAATCCGGGGCGCCCGCCGAAACACCGCCGCGCGCCCCGGACTGCGGGGCGCGCGGCGGCGCGACGGGGCGGAACCGGATCAGAAGGTCAGGTTCCAGGCGTCGATCCTGCCGGTGTCCTGGGACGCGATGTCGCGGACACGGAGCTTCCAGGCGCCGTTGGCGACCTCGGAGGAGGCGTTCACCGTGTACGTCTTCGCCACGTTGTCCGTGCCGTCGCTGTTGGCGAAGTCCTCCAGGACGTACACCGTGCCGTCCGGCGCGACCAGGGACACGACGAGGTCACCGCGGTAGGTGTGCTTGATGTCCACGCCCACCTTGAGGGTGGCCGGCGCGTTGCCGGTCACGCCCGAGACGGCGAGGGGGCTGTCGACGGTCGCGTTGTCGGCGATCGTGACGTCCGCGGTGTTCTCGAAGTACGCGCCGGGGAGCGGGGGAGTGCTGCCGACGGCCTTCAGCGCGTCGGTCTGGCCCTCGCCGAAGAAGCCGTTCTTGGTGGTCGTGCCCGTGCAGCGGCTGTCCGAGGGGCAGGCCGTGTCGGTCGCCTGGACGCCGAGCCTGGAGCGAAGGTCGGCCGGGGTCGCGGTCGGGTTGACGCTGGCCAGCAGCGCGGCGACGCCGGCGACGTGCGGGGAGGCCATCGACGTACCGTTCATGTTGCCGTACTTGCCGCCCGGGAGCGTCGAGTAGACACCTGACGTGCCGTCGCCGCCGGGGGCGGCGATGTCGATGACGCCGTTGCCGTAGTTGGAGTACGACGCCTTCACGTTGCCCTTGCCCATGGCGGCGACGGTCACGACGCCCGGCAGCTCGGTCGGGATGTCGAGGCAGGCGTTGGTGATCGTCCGGGTGACGGGCGTGGAGTCGTTCGGGCTCTCCGTGTCGACCGTCTTGTTCGCGAGGTCGAGGTTGGAGTTGCCCGCCGCGGCGACCTGGAGCGAGCCCTTGCGCTCCGCGTACTCCTGGGCGCGCTTGACGCCCTCGATGATGGCCGCCTGGTCGGCGTTGTCCGGGCAGTTGAACTGCCAGGGATCCGTGTAGTAGCTGTTGTTGGTGACCTTGAAGCCGTGGTCGCCGGCCCACATGAATCCGCAGATGGTGTTCTCGGCGAAGAACAGGCTGCTGCCCGGCTCGGCGATGCGGACCGAGGAGACCTTGACCCCCGGCGCCACACCGACGACGCCCTTGCTGTTCTTGGCGGCCGCGATGGTGCCGGCGACGTGCGTGCCGTGCGTGCCGACGTCACGCCAGGCCCCGGTACGGGTGTCCGCCTTGCCGTAGGCGCACGAGACGGAGTCGGCGGCGTTGAAGTTCGGGGCGATGTCCTGGTGCTGGTCGTCCACGCCCGTGTCCAGCACGCCGACCTTGACCGACGCGGAGCCGGTCGTCACGGCCCACGCCTGGTCCGCCTTGATCTGGGTCATGTCCCAGCGGTTCAGGCTCTCGGTGAGCGTGGTCGCCGACTGGGTCGGGTTCGCCGGCAGCGCGGGGTTGTACGCGTCGGCCGGGACGTCGGAGGTGCGGGTCGCGCCGACCTGCTGCACTCCGGCGACGCTCCGCATGGCCGGGGCGAAACCGGTCGAGGCCGAGTGCGCGACGATCACACCGATCGCGTCGTACGCGGCGAAGACCGAACCGCCGTTGGCGGTGATCGCCGTCCGTACGGCGCTGGTGTCCCCGGGGGTGGTGATCACGAGGTGGGCCCGGGTGCCGGCGGCCCAGGCGGCGGTGGTGGCGGCGTCGGCCCGGGGGGCCGCGGCGACGGCCGCGGCCGGAGCGGCGAGAGCCAGCGTGGCTCCGAGGGCGACGGCGGCGACCACGGGGGCCTGGAGCCGGCTGGATATGTGACGTCTCAATGCGTCCTCCGAGTCCCGGCACGCCGATGGGGCCGCCGGGGACGAAAACGTGTAGGGGGTGAACGCAACATGTCAGACACCCCCGCCGCCGGGTAAGAGGGGAATCCCTTGCAGTGCGCGGGACGGAGGGCGAGGGTCCCGCGCGGACGCCAACAGGGGCCGCTCCGCGCCCGGTCGGCACTGCCGGCCGGCGGATCCGGCCGGGCCCCTACCGGCGCAGGAGGGACAGCTCTCGGTTCATCTCGGCCAGGAAGCGGACGACGACCCTCAGCTCGTCGGGGGTGAAACGGCCGCGTGCGGCGTCGGTGCCGCGGGCAAGAGGAGAGAAGTAGTCCCGGGCCACCTTCCTGGCCGCCTCGGCGTAGTGCAGGTGGACCACCCGGCGGTCGTCGGCCGCCCGGACGCGCCGGATGTGACCGGTCTTCTCCAGGCGGTCGAGACAGGCGGTCATGGCGCCCGACGTGAGGTTCAGGCGCTTGCGCAGCCGGCCGGGCGTCATGGGCCCCTCGTCGTCGCCGTCCCCGTCGAGGACCGCGATCAGGGCCTGCACGTCGGTCAGGTGCAACCCCTGGGCCTGGGCGAACTCCTGGGCGATGCGGTTGAACTCGCCGTTCAGGCGGCGCAGCAGTACGGCGAACTCCTGCAACCCGACGGGGTCCTCGGAGGGAAGTGGGGGGGAGGGGGTGCCGGCGCTGCTCATCGCACCAGGATAAGGTATCTCGACCATTGACATACTTGATGGCTGACATAACTCGTTCACGTCGCTTGGGATCCTCATGAGAAGCACACCGCGCTGGGCCCGATGGCTAGTCCCCGTAGCGCTCCTGATCGTCTGGCTCGGCATCGGCGGCACCCTCGGCCCGTACGCCGGCAAGCTGGGCGAGGTGGCCACCAACGACCAGGCCGCGTTCCTGCCGCGCAGCGCGGAGTCCACCAGGGTGCTGGAGGCCCGCCGGGCGTTCGACCGGGCGGAGACGGTCCCCGCCGTCGTGGTGTGGACGGTGGACGGTGGCCCGGTCACCCGGGACCAGCGGTCCGCCGCGACGAGGGCCGTCGCGGAGCTGGCGGGGCGGCCCGGAGTCGTCGGGCGGCCGTCGCCCGCCCTCGTGTCGAAGGACGGCGCGGCGATGCAGGCCGTCGTCCAGCTGCGACCGGACCTGGGGGAGGAACTGCCCGACGTCCTCGGGGCGGTGCGCGAGGCGGCGGGCGGCGTACCGGGCTCGACCGCGCGCATCGCCGGACCGGCGGCGAGCCAGGCCGACCTGTCGGACGCGTTCGCCGGCATCGACGGTCTGCTGCTGGGTGTGGCGCTCGGCGCCGTACTGCTGATCCTGCTGCTCGTCTACCGCAGTGTGCTGCTGCCGTTCGTCATCATCCTGGGGGCGGTCTTCGCGCTCGGACTGGCCTGCGCCGTGGTCTACGCGCTGGCGGACCGGGACGTCGTGCGGGTGGACGGCCAGGTGCAGGGCATCCTCTCCATCCTGGTCATCGGCGCGGCCACCGACTACGCCCTGCTGCTGGCCGCCCGCTTCCGGGAGGAACTCGCGGTACGGGAGGACCGGGCGGCCGCCGCGCTGGCCGCGGTGCGCCGCTCGTTCGGCGCCGTCACGGCGAGCGCCGCGACCGTGGCGCTCGGGCTGCTGGCCCTGCTCGCGAGCGACCTCACCAACAACCGCGCGCTCGGCCCGGTCGGCGCGATCGGCATCGTCTGCGCCGTGCTGTCCACCCTGACGTTCCTGCCGGCCGTACTGGCGCTGCTCGGCCGTGCCGCGTACTGGCCGGCCCGGCCGAAGCCGTCGGACGCCGACGCCGAGGGCCACGGCGTGTGGCGCCGCGTCGCCGCGCTGGTCGACCGCCGGCCGCGCCGCGTGTGGGTCACCACCGCCCTCGTCCTGACGGCGTTCGCCGCGTTCTCCCCGGCGCTGTCGTCCAAGGGGGTTCCGCTCGACGAGATCTTCGTCAACGACGCCCCCTCCGTGGCGGCCCAGGAGAACCTCGGCAGGCACTTTCCGGGCGGCTCGGGAAACCCCGCGGTGATCATCGCCGACGCCGGTAGTGCCGCGGAGGTGACGGCTGCCGCACGGAGCACCGAGGGTGTGGCGTCGGCCGCCGCCGTTTCGGCGTCCGGCCGGCCGGGCGCCGGGCAACCGCTCGTCGTGGACGGCCGGTTGCGCATCGACGCCACCCTGGAGGCCGCCGCCGACAGCGACGCCGCCAAGGACACGGTCGAACGGCTGCGTGCGAACGTGCACGCGGTGAAAGGCGCAGACGCCCTCGTCGGCGGCTACACGGCGCAGCAGTACGACACACAGCAGACGGCCGCCCGCGACCGGCTGGTCATCGTGCCGGTCGTCCTCGCCGTCATCCTGCTGATCCTGATACTGCTGCTGCGCTCGCTGCTGGTCCCCGTGCTGCTGGTGGCGACGGTCGCGCTCAACTTCCTCGCGACGCTCGGGGTGTCGGCGCTCGTCTTCGAGCACCTCCTCGGCTTCAGCGGCACCGACGCGTCGGTGCCGCTCTACGGGTTCGTGTTCCTGGTGGCGCTCGGCGTCGACTACAACATCTTCCTGATGTCCCGGGTACGGGAGGAAGCACTCGTCCACGGCTCCCGCCGGGGCGTGCTGCGCGGCCTCGCCACGACGGGCGGGGTGATCACCTCGGCGGGCGTGGTCCTCGCGGCGACGTTCGCCGCCCTGATGGTGATCCCCCTGGCCTTCCTGGCGCAGATCGCGTTCATCGTGGCCTTCGGTGTGCTCCTGGACACCCTCGTGGTCCGCTCCCTGCTGGTGCCGGCGCTGGTGGTCGACATCGGCCCCCGTGCCTGGTGGCCGAGCGTCCTGGCGCGGGCGGACGCCCCGGCGGGTACGGCGGCTGAACCCACGCGGTGATACCGCCCGCCGCCCGGCCCGCCGCCGTACGGCGATCAGGCCGGCCGACGCGGCGGGGCGGGGACCGGACAGGACCCCGCCCCGCCGCCGAGGGCGAGGCCGCCGGCCCCCGCGCGTCCGCCGGCCACGTCAGCGCCCGTCCGCAACCCGGGCCCCGACGTCCTCGCGAAGCCGCGCCTTGTCGGTCTTGCCGACGGCGGTCAGAGGAAGCCCGTCCACCTCGACGAGGCGTTCGGGCAGCTTGAACCTCGCCAGCCCGCTGCTCTCCAGGAACCCGCGGATCTCCCGCAGCGACGGCGCTCCCTCGTCACCGCCGACGACGTACAGGCAGACGGCTTCGCCCAGCACGGGATGCGGCATCGCGACGGCCGCGGCGGCCCGTACCCCGGGGTGCGTCAGCACCAGCGCCTCCAGTTCGTCCGCCGGGATCTTCTCTCCACCGCGGTTGATCACGTCCTTGAGGCGGCCGGCGACCACGAAATTGCCGCAGGGGAGGCGGCGCACGAGGTCGCCGGTGCGGTAGAAGCCGTCGGCGGTGAACGACGCGGCCGCCGCGCCCCCGTGGTAGGCAGTGATGACGCCCGGTCCCCTGGCCAGGATTTCGCCGGTCTCCCCGTCGGCGACGGACCGGCCCTCGCCGTCCACCACCAGGATCTCGTCGCCGGGCGAGGACGGCCGCCCCTGCGTGGTGAACGCGACCTCGGGCGGATCGTCGAGCCGGGTGAAGTTCAGCAGTCCCTCGCTCATGCCGTACACCTGCTGGATCCGGCAGTCGAAGACGCCGGCCAGCCGCTTCGCCGTGGACTCGTCGAGGCGGGCCCCGCCGACCTGGAGGACGCGCAGACTCGACAGGTCGCGGCCGCCCAGGGCGGCACGCGCGGTGAGCCACTGCCGGGCGAGCGCGGGAGTGAGCGCGCAGTGCGTGACGCGTTCGCGCTCGATCAGCGCGAGGGCCGCGGCCGCGTCGTCCGGCGCGGCGAGCGCGACCTTCCCTCCCCGGGCGAGCGTGCCGAGCAAACCCGGACTGGAGAAGGCGAAGCCGTGCGTCACGGGCAGGACGGCGAGGAACACCGAGTCCGGTGTCAGCCCCGAGACCGCCGCGGAGGTACGGATCACGTGCCCGAGCGCCTCGTGGGTGCGGGCGATGGGCTTGGGCGCGCCCGTGGTCCCGCTCGACAGCAGATACAGGGCGGTGTCCGAGGGCCGCCGGTCCACCCGCGCGGGCGCCGGCTCACGGGCTTCGACGCACCGGTCGAGGTCCACGTGGCCGCCGGCCGGCCCCTCGGCGCCGGAAACCAGCAGGGTGCGTACGGACGGATGCCGTTCCCGGAGCCTCTCCGCGAGCCGCAGGTGGTCGAAGCGCTGATGCCGGGCCGGTACGGCGAGCGCCGCCGGGGCCAACGCGTCGAGAACGGGCCCCAGTTCGTGTTCGCGCAGGGCGGGGAGCGCGAGAGCCGGTCGCACACCGAGCCGGATCAGCGCCAGCACGAGAACGACGAACTGCGCCTGGTTCGGCAGCTGTACGAGCACGGTCTCGCCGGCGCGGATCCCGGTGTGCGCGAGCCGGGCGGCGCACCCCGACACCGCTGCGTCCAGTTCGGCCCGGGTGAACGCGCGGCCGGCGCCCACCAGCGCGGCACGGTGGCCGGGATGCGCGCGCGTACCCAGGACGAGTTCGTCGAGGAACTCCGGCCGCCACCAGCCGCGATCCCGGTACTCGGCGCCGGCCCCCGCACCCGGCCCGTGATCGCCGACGGCGTCCGCGAGCTGCCGCACGGTGTAGTCGTGCTCGGTCCACAGGTCGACGCGGACGGCGAACCGGTCGGCCAGTTCGACCTGAAGCTGCGTCAGATCGACGGAGTCGAGCGCGAGATCGGCGCGCAACCGCGCGTCCTCGTGCAGCAGTTCCTCACGGATGCCGAGGTCGCGGAGGATCCTTCGCGCTGTGTCGATGCCCCTCAACCGGGACTCCTTCCGTCGCCGCCGCCGCTCCCGCCGTCGTGAGCGCAGTGAGCGGTATGCCCGGTGCGTCTGCCGGTGAGACGGGCGCACGGGCGCAGTGAGGAGCACAAGTGCCCCCGGAGGCGTACGCAGTGGACGGCGGCGGCCTCCGCGCGCTCTGCATGGTGCGTGTCCGGTGTGTGACGCTGAGACATCACGCCGGTTGCGGCACGGGAGTGAGATGGACCCAACACACAGCGGGACGCTCGCGGTACCGGGCGCCCGGATCTATTTCGAAGTACGCGGTGAGGGGCCGTTCCTGCTGCTCATCGGCGGAGGCAACTCCGACGCGTCCGTGTTCAAGCGCCTGGCCGCCGTCCTGGCCGGGGGCCACCGCGTCGTCACGTACGATCCACGCGGCAACTCACGCAGCGTGCTCGAAGGACCCCCGGTGGACCAGCGGGTCGAGGAGCACACGGACGACGCCCACCGGCTGGTCGAGCACCTCGCCGCACCGGACGAGCCGGTGCACGTCTTCGGAAGCTGCTCGGGGGGTCTCGTCGCGCTGGAACTCACGATCCGCCATCCGGACAGGATCCGCCTGACGATCGCCCACGAACCGCCCGTCCTCAGCATCCTCCCGGACGCCGAACGCCACCTCGCGCTCCTGGACGACATCTGCCGCACCTATCACCGCGAGGGCATGGTGCCGGCCCTCGTCAAGCTCCAGGCCCTGCACGGCGGCCGGCCCGCCCCGGCCCTCCCCGAAGTGCACGACAACACCGCCTTCTTCCTGGGCCACTTCGTCCGGCCGTTCACCCGGTTCGTCCCCGACCTCGCCGCACTCGCGCAGGTCGCGGACCGGGTGGTGTGGGCCGGCGGCCACGCCTCGCGCGACGACCTCGTCCACCGTCCCACGCTCGACCTCGCCCGCCGGTTCGGCCGCGAACCGGAGCTGTTCCCCGGCGGACACGTCGGCTATGCGAGGTACCCCGCCGACTTCGCCGAGCGGCTCGTCGAGGTCCTCGCCGCCGTACCCGGCGCGGCGGCCTGTCCGGGTGGCGCCACCGGCGGGGGACAGTGACGTGCGGATCGTGATGGGGGCCCAGAACTGCGGCTTCGGGCCCGCCGCTGAACTCGTCGCCGTATCGCGGCTGCTCAAGGGGCACGAGCGCGTCTTCGTCGGCGACGGCGTCGCCGCCGCCTTCGCCCGGCGCAACCCCGAGGCGTTCGACGACCTGTACGACACCGGCGGGATGCCGGAGAGGGCCGCAGCGGCGGTGATCGACGACCTGCTGCGCGGCGGTGACCACGTCGTCTCGGTCATGGACGCCGACCTGGTCCTCCGGTCCGTGGTGGCGCGGCGGCCCGTCACCATGGTGGACAGCCTGTTCAGCTTCTGGCAGCTCACACGGCCGCTGCCGGCCGTCCGGGAGCTCTGCGCGACCATGCCGCGCTCCTGCTTCGCCTCCGCCGACAAGCACCTCGCGGACCTCTCTCCGCACGAGCGGGTCGTCGCGGCGCACCTGCTCGCCACGCACAGCGTCGTGCAGAACTTCCCCGGTGTCGCCGAGCGGGCGGCCGAGTTCGCCGCCCTCGGCGCCGGTCCCGCGCTGTACCGGACCGGCTCGATCGTCGACGTGGAAGGGCTGCGGAGCGTCGTCCGCGCCGCCGGGCCGGAGTACGACCTGCTGATCAACGTCGGGGGGTTCAAGAACTTCCTGCTGGACTTCGACATCAACAACGACTACCTGCGGCTGCTGCACCGGTGGATCCCCGATCTGCTGCGCGACTGGCCCCGGTTCCCGCGCGTCCTGGTCTGCGGCGGCCCGTTCGGCCCGGGCCGCGAGCGGACGGTCCGGGCCGCCGGGCGGCAGGCCGACTGCCGCTTCCTGCGGCAGCGCGAGCTGCTCCAGGTGGTGGCGAGCACGCCCGACTACCTGCTGGCGCCCGGGCTCACGGCACTCCACGAGTCGATCGCCCTCGGGCGGCTGCCCCTGGCGATCCACGAGCAGCACTACGCCCATGTGTTCACCCTGCGCGCACTGGACGGCACGCTGTTCGGCCGTGGCGGGGCGCGGTTCGCGGACGTGGCGCCGCACCACGCGCTGCCGGAGGACGACTTCGCCGGCACGGCGGCCCTCGTGCTGCTGGCCGGCCGCGTCCTGGAGGACGAAGAGCTGTACGGGACGTTCCGGCGGACGTTCAACGCGCGCATCGAGCGGTACGTCTCACTCCGCCCGCTCCAGCGGCAGCACGGCGTCGAGGAACTCGCGCGGCTGCTCGACGGCAGGCCGGTGCACTCGGCGCTGTCCGCCATCCTGGGCACCCCGCGCGCGGCGTGACCACCGGCTCCGCTCACTCCCCGCGTCGGCGCGACCCCGCCGACGGCCGACCGCCGCGGCCTCGCGGGGCGGCTGGGCTGCCGCAGGGGCCCGCCGTATCCCGCGCGCCCCGAATCGTTGCCGTACGCCGTGCAACGCCACCGCGTACGCGCGCCCCGAAGCCTGCCGCCCGTCGCACGCCGCGTAACCCTGCCGCCCGTCCCACGCCGCGCAACCTGCCGCGTCCCACGCCCGCGGCCTGCCCCGCCTGCGCCGACCCGCCGCTCCCCGTGCCCGACCTCGCCTCGGCACGCTTGCGGCGTACCAGGCAGGCTGTCCTCATGTCTCAGCTCACTCCCCAGCCCCAACTGCCCGGAGAGTCCGGCCACATGGTTGTCTGCGGCGACGACGCACTGGCCGTGCGGCTCGCCTCCGAACTGCGCCACGTGTACCGGGAGCGGGTCACGCTCGTCGGCCCCGCCGGCGGCGCGGCCCTCGGGACGCGGCTCACCGTGCCGGCGCAGAGCCGCGGATCCGTGCTCCTGGGGCGCGTGTCGACCGTGCTCGCCCGGTCGGCGTCCCATCCTGTCGGCTCCGCGCCCCTGGCGGTGCTGGAAGCCCCCGAGCCGACCGACTCCGTACTGGCGACGGCCGGGATCGGCCGGGCCGCCGCGCTCGCGCTCGTGTACGACGACGACGAGACGAACATCAGGGCCGCGCTCGCGGCCCGACGGCTCAACCCCGGGCTGAGGCTGGTGATCCGCCTCTACAACCGCAAACTCGGCCAGCACCTGGAAGAACTGCTCGACCAGGCGGCCCTGGTCACCCTCCCGGATCTGGACCCGGCCGCCCTCGACGCGTCGACCACCGTGCTGTCGGACGCCGACACGGCCGCGCCCGCCCTGGCCGCCAGCGCCGTCGTGGGCACCAGCAAGGTCGTCCATGCCGACGGGTTCCTCCTGCGTGCGGTGGAGCGCACCCCGCCGGCGCCCGGCGAGGTCTCCGAACCCGGCCTGTGCACGCTCGCCCTCCTCTCCGCCACCGCGACCGACCCGGCCGGACAGGAGGGATCGGAGGCAAGCGGGACGTCGGGGCCGCAGCTCCTGCCCGACCCCCGTACCGTCGCCGCGGCGACCGGGCGGGGCACGGTCGTCCTCGAAACCGTCACCCACACCGGTCCGCTCCCGTCGGCCGGCCGCCTCTCCGGCCGGGGCGTACCCCTGGCGCAACTGTTCTCGCGCCGCCTGCGGTGGTCGCTCGCCGCCGGCGCACTCGCCGTCGTGGCCCTGACCGTGGCGTCCGCCGTCGTCACCGACGAGGGACCGCTGCACGCCTCCTACATCACGCTGCTGGACCTGTTCTCCATCAACGAACCCGCGCTGGGCGAGCGCCCGGCGCGCCAGGTCCTGCAACTGCTGTCCGGACTGGTGGGCCTGGCGCTGCTGCCCCTGCTCATCGCCGCGTCCCTGGAGGCGCTCGGCGTACTGCGCAGCGCCTCCGCCCTGCGCCGCCCGCCGCGCGGGCTCTCGGGCCACGTCGTCCTCCTGGGACTCGGCAAGATCGGCACCCGGGTCCTCGGGCAACTGCGCGACCTCCACATCCCCGTCGTGTGCGTCGAGGAGGACCCGGAGGCGCGCGGCATCGCACTCGCCCGCCGCCTGCGCGTGCCCACCGTGATCGGCGACGTGACCCAGGAGGGCGTACTGGAAGCGGCCAAGATCCACCGCGCGCACGCCCTGCTCGCCCTGACCAGCTCCGACACCACGAATTTGGAGGCCGCCCTCTACGCCCGCACGGTCCGCCCTGACCTCCATGTGTCGCTGAGGCTGTACGACGACGACTTCGCCACCGCCGTCTACCGGACGCTGCGCGTCGCCCACCCGCGCGCACTCACCCGCAGCCGCAGCGTCTCCCACCTGGCCGCCCCGGCCTTCGCCGGCGCCATGATGGGGCGTCAGATTCTTGGCGCCATACCGGTGGAGCGCAAGGTGCTGGTCTTCGCCGCCCTGGTGGTGGCCGGTCATCCGCAACTGGAGGGCCGTACCATCGCGGAAGCCTTCCGGCCCGGCTTCTGGCGCGTCCTCGCCCTCGACACCACCGCCCCCGCCGACCGGCGCCCCGACCTTGCCGCACCCCGCGCGGCCGACGGCGACGAGCATCCGACGGGGCTCATCTGGGACCTGCATCCCGGTTACGTCCTCCAGCCGCAGGACCGTGTCGTCCTCGCCGCCACCCGGCGCGGCCTGGCCGAACTGCTCGGCAGACACGCCTAGCCACGGGGGAGTGCCCCGGACCGTCCCGCGTGAGGCCGACCGGCCGGGCCGAGCGTCGCGGGCCCGCCGGCTCTCAGTAGGCTCTCGGTGTCCCCGGCGGAGGCCGACCTCCGGCCGCACTCCGCCCCCCGACGCCCCAGGAGCCCCATGACCAGCGGTGACCCGACGGCCCGCCGCCCCCGGGGCGGCACCCCGCCGGCCGGCGCTCTCACCTACGCTCCGGCGGGAGCCACGTGCCCCGGCGACGCGGCGTGGCCGCCGACGGACGGCACGTTCCGGCGGTACGAACACACGGTCGTCATCGGGCACGGCGACGCCGACTGGCGGGCGGCGGCCGACGCCGTACTGCGGTGGGGCGTGAAGCGCCGCAGCGGCTTCGCCGTCACGCCGGGCCCCGGGGCCGGGGAGCGGGTGGCCGAGGGAGCCGCGTACCGGATCACCGCCGCCCGGGGGCCCGTCGCGGTGCACGAACCGGTACGGGTCGTCGCGGTCGTGGACCGGCCCGACCGGTGCGGCTTCGCGTACGGGACCGGGCCGGGGCATCCGATCTGCGGTGAGGAGGCGTTCGTCGTCCACCGGGCGTCCGACGGCACGGTCTCCTTCACGCTCCGCTCCCTGACCCGTCCGGCACCCTCCGGACCGTGGCGCGTGCTCTTCCCGCTGCTGCTGCTCGCGCAGGGCCACTTCCGCCGCCGGTACCTGCGCGCGCTGCTGCCCGCCGCACGCGCGGCCGCCGCCGCCGCGAAGCGCCGCGAGCCCTGAGGCGGCGGGAGCGTCGGAGGGACTCGCCGGGGCCGGCCGGCATCGCGCAGCCCGGCCGACCGCCCGCGACGAATACCGGGACGGGCGTGCCGCAGGAGGCCCACCGCCGAAGCGCCCCGGGGAACTCCGCATTCCCGTCGGCGGTCATGACGTCATCCTGCACCGGGACGTGATTACCGGTGTCTTACGGGGGACGCCCGCCGGTGTACCGGCGGGGCGGCCTCCTGTTTGCTGAGGGCATGATGGGGCCCGGCCGATCGCGGTCGCCCCGCTCGTCCCGCAGGAGGTCCAGGTGTCCCGTGTGTCCCGCCGTGTCGTCGTGCCCGCCCTTCTGGTGCTGGTGGTTGCCGCCGGCATCGGGCTGTACCTCTTCCAGCCCTGGAAGGCGTTCACCGAGACCACGGTGAACGAGGCCCTTCCGACCGCCTCAGAACCCGCGGCCGCGCCGGAGAAGCCGGACGAGGCCGGTGGCGAGAGCAAGGAGCCGGCGGCGAAGGACACGGGGCCCCTGGACCTCGCCGAGGGCGGCTTCGTCACCCACGAGCACGGCACCAGCGGCACGGCCCGCACGGTCCGGCTCGCCGATGGCGGGCAGGTGCTGCGGCTCGAGGACCTCAAGACCTCGGACGGACCGGACGTACGGGTCTACCTGTCGACCCGGGACGCCGACGCGGTGGAGGCGGGGCTGGGCGAGGGGGCCGTCCAGCTCGGCAAGCTCAAGGGCAACCTGGGCAACCAGAACTACGCCGTCCCGCCCGGCACGGACCTGTCGAAGTTCCACAGCGCCGTGCTGTGGTGCAAGCGGTTCTCGGTCTCCTTCGGCGCCGCCGACCTCGCCCCGGTGACGAGCTGACCCGTTGAACACCCGCCCCGCCGCCGCCCCCGCCCGCCGCGTCCTCGTCGTCGAGGACGATCCGACCGTCGCCGAGGTCGTCACCGGCTACCTCACCCGCGCCGGTTACCACGTCGCCCACGCCGCCGACGGCCTCGCCGCGCTCGACATGGCCGCCGCCCTGCGGCCCCAGCTTGTCGTCCTGGACCTCATGCTGCCCGGCCTGGACGGCCTGGAGGTGTTCCGCAGGCTGCGGGCGGGCGGCGGGCCGCCGCTTCCGGTGGTGATGCTGACCGCGCGCGGCGAGGAGGCGGACCGCATCCTCGGCCTGGAACTCGGTGCGGACGACTACATGGCCAAACCCTTCAGCCCCCGCGAACTGGTGCTGAGAGTGGCCTCCGTTCTGCGCCGCTCCGAGGCGACACCGCCCGTCGCCGCCTCGGCGGCCCTGCGGGCCGGCGACCTGGCCGCCGACCCGGTCGCCCGGCGCGCCGAACGCGGCGGCCAGGAACTGGCGCTCACCGGGCGCGAGTTCGACCTCCTGGTCTTCCTGCTGCGCCACCCGGGCCGGGTCTTCTCCCGCGAGGAACTGCTGCGGCAGGTCTGGGGATGGGAGTTCGGCGACGCGTCGACCGTCACCGTCCACGTCCGCCGGCTGCGCGAGAAGGTCGAGGACGACCCGGCCGCACCGAAGCTCATCAGCACCGTATGGAGCGCCGGCTACCGCTTCGACCCGCCGGCGGACACGGCGGCCCGGGACGGGGGCCTCCAGCCGTGATCGACATGCTGATCATCGTCGCCCTCGCGGCGCTCGGCGCCCTGCTCGCCGGCCTCCTCGCCGCCCCCGCCGTCACCCTGCTGCGCCGCCGGTCGGTCGTCCTGTCGATGTTCGCCGTCGCCGCGCTCGCCGTCGTCGCGATGGCGGCGGGCACGGTCGCGGTGGCGCTGGAGATGTTCCTGTCCGGCCACGACTTCCGCGTGGTGCTGATCGTGGTCGCCGTGTCGGGCGCCGTCTCGCTGGGCGCCGCGCTGCTGTTCGGACGCCGGATCGCCGCCGGCAGCCGCGAACTGGCGGCGGCCGCGCTCACCGTCGGCAGCGAGACCGGCTTCGTGGCGCCCGCGGACCCGCCCACCGCCGAACTCGCCGCGCTGGCCGCCGCCCTGGAGGAGACAGCGGCCCGGCTGAAGGCCGCGCAGGCGCGCGAGCGGGCACTGGACGCCTCGCGACGGGAACTGATCGCCTGGATCTCGCACGACCTGCGCACCCCCCTGGCCGGGCTGCGCGCGATGGCGGAGGCCCTGGAGGACGGCGTCGTACCCGAACCGGGCCGCTACCACGCCCGCATCCGCACCGAAGTCGAACGGCTCACCGGCATGGTCGACGACCTCTTCGAGCTGTCCCGCATCCAGGCCGGGTCCCTGGAGCTGGCCCTGACCCGCATGTCGGTCTACGACCTGGTGGACGACGCCCTCGCAGCCGCCCGGCCGCTCGCGGAGGAGCGGGGGGTGCGGCTGCTGGACGGCGGCATCGCGCCGCTTCCGGTCCGCGTCGACGGGCAGGGCATCACGCGGGTGCTCGGGAACCTCCTGGTCAACGCCATCCGGGCGACACCGGCCGACGGCACCGTCGCGGTGAGCGCGCGCCGCGAGGTCGACCGGGTCGTGCTCGCGGTCGAGGACGGCTGCGGCGGCATCCCCGAGCAGGACCTGCCGCGCGTCTTCGACACCGGATGGCGCGGCGGCCAGGCGCGTACCCCACCGGCCGGCGGCACGGCCGCGCCCGCCTCCACGGCGGGTGACGCCGCGGGCGAGGTGCCGGCCACCGCCCATGCGGCGGCGGGGGGACAGCGGCGGCACGGCGACACCGGCGCCGGACTCGGGCTCGCGATCGTGCGCGGCATCGTCGAGGCCCATGCCGGGCACGCCTCGGTCCGGAACACGGGAGCGGGTTGCCGCTTCGAGATCACCCTCCCGGCCGCCGACGCCCGCCGGCCGGAGCACGCCGTGTGAGGCGGTTGCGCGCGCCGCGGGGCCGTACGACCCGTCGGGCGGCGGCCGCGCGGTGACGCGCCCATCGCCTCCCGTCGCACCGTCGGCACGGCTGCCCGCGGGGAGTCGGCCCGCGACCGACGAGCCACCGGCCGCCCGACCGGCCGCCCGCCGCGCGTCCGCCCACCGAGCCGGACGCCCCCTGCCCCCGCCGGCCCGGACGACGCCCGGCCGCCCACCGCCGGGCCGTCCGCCCGCCCGGCAACTGCCCGCTCGCCTACCGCCCGTCCGAGCCCCGAACGCCGCCCGCCGAACCGGACGACGCCGTGTCCGCCGTTCCCTCGCCTTCGGTGTCCACGTGCGGCAGGACGCGGTCCAGCCAGCGCGGTGTCCACCAGGCCGCCCTGCCGAGCAGGGTCATGGCGGCAGGGACGAGCAGCAGGCGGACGACGGTGGCGTCGATGAGCACACTGGCGGCGAGCCCCAGGCCGAGCATCTTGACCACGATGTTGTCGCTGACGATGAAGGCCGCGAAGACGCTCACCATGATCAGCGCGGCGCACGTGATGACCCGCGCGGTGATCTCCAGGGCGTGCGCGACGCTCGCCTTCGGGTCACCCGTGCGCAGCCACGCCTCGTGCACACGGGAGAGCAGGAAGATCTCGTAGTCCATGCTGAGGCCGAAGACGATGGCGAACATCATCATCGGTACGTAGCTCTCGATCGGCACGTCGCCGGACACGCCGAGCGCCGGGCCGCCCCAGCCCCACTGGAACACGGCCACGACCACGCCGTACGAGGCCGCGATCGACAGCACGTTCAGCACGGCGGCCTTGACGGCGACGAGCACGCCGCGGAAGACGACGAGGATGACGAGGAACGCCAGGCCGACGACTACCGCGATGATCAGGGGCAGCCTGCTGGACACGATGTCCAGGAAGTCGACCTGGGCTGCGGTCGTGCCGGTCACATAGGTACGGGCGTCGGTGCCGGACACCGCCTGGGGCAGGACGTCGTCCACGAGGTGGTTGACGAGCCGGGTGGTCCTCTCGTCCTGGGGGGCGGCCACCGAGTACGCCGTGCCGATCAGCACGTCGCCGTCCGACGTGGGGCTCAGCGGAGTGATCAGCGCCGCGTCCGGCACGTCGTCGAGGGCCTTCTGCAGGGTGTCGGCCAGGGCGGACCGGTCGGACTGGGGGACGTCGCTCTGGTCGACGACCAGTGTCATCGGACCGTTCGACCCGGGTCCGAAGGCCGAGGACATCAGATCGTAGGCGCGCCGGTCCGTGAAGGACTTGGGGTCCGCCCCGTCACCGATGTGACCGAGCTGGATGAACAGCAGCGGAATGGCGAGGACCGCCAGGACCACCACTCCGGACGCCGCGAACCACCACGGGCGGCGTTCCACCCGCTGCGCGTAGCGGTGCCACGTGCCGTGGGCCTCCCCGCCCGGTCCGGCGTCGGACTCCGCGACCGGACGGCGCACCCGGAGCCTGTCGATCCGCCGGCCGGTCAGCCCGAGCATCGCCGGGACCAGGGTGAGTGCGCCGAGTACCGCCGTGACGACGGTGACGGCGGCGGCCAGGCCCAGCTTGCCGATGAAGCTGATGCCCGACACCCACAGGCCCGACAGGGCGATGACGACCGTGCAGCCGGAGACCAGCACCGCGCGGCCGCTGGTGGCCGCCGCGAAACCGGCCGCCGTCACGGGGTCCTTCCCGTCGAGCAGGTTCTGGCGGTGGCGGGTGATCAGGAAGAGCGCGTAGTCGATCCCGACGCCGAGACCGATCATCGTGGCGAGCGTGGGGGAGACCGTCGCGAACGTGAATGCCGCCGCCAGCAGCCCGAGGAGGGCCAGTCCGCAGATCACGGCGACGAGCGCGGTCACCAGCGGGAGCACCGCCGCCACGACGCTGCCGAAGCCCAGCAGGAGCACCAGGATCGCCACGCCGAAGCCGATCGCCTCACTGGTGCGGTCGTCCGCCTCGGGCCGGGCCAGCTCCCCGAGGGGTCCGCCGTACTCCACGGTCACCTCGGCGTCCCGCAGCGGCTCGACGGCCGAGTCCACCCCGTCCAGGTACGACGACCCGAGCGTGGAGGGCTGCACGTCGAACCGGACGGTGATGTACGCCGTCTTCCCGTCGGTGGACAGGGGGCCGACGTTCTTGGAGCCGGAGGGCGGCGGAGTGCCGGGAGGGGGAAGCGGATTCTGCGCGCTCAGCACGTGCGGCAGTTTCTTGAGGTTCGCGACCGTGGTGCCCATCTGGTCACTGACGTCGCTCAGCGGCTTGGCGGAGTCGTTCAGTACGATCTGGGCCCCGTAGCCGCCGGCGGCCGGATCGTGCGCCTTGAGCACGGCGAGGCCGTCCTGCGACTGCGAGCCGGGCAGGGCGAAGTCGTCCGAGTACTCGCCCCCGTGGGTGCGGCTGAGTGCCTGTGTGCCGGCCAGCGCCGCAAGCCACAGGACCAGCACGATCACGAAATGACGGGCGCACCATTCGCCGGTCCGCCGCAGCGCCCCTCGGGGGCGCCGCGCCGTGGTGGACCCGGCGGACGGCTCCGGCATCGACATGCGCTCTCCCGACGTCCACCGGTTCTCTCGCCACCGCGGCCCGTGGACGTCCATGCCGCGCCCAGGAGGCGACGCACCGGGCTGACGCCATTCAAACCGGCGCACCCGGGCGCGGCATCTTCACGGCGGAGAACGAGTGACGAGGTCACGCCTTCCCGCGCGTCGCCTCCGACGCCGTGCGGGCGCCGAGCGCCCGAGCGCGTCCGGAGGGTCGGCGGTGCGCCGGTCTCACCAGGTGCGGCCGAGCCGCAGCACCTGGTCGCGGACGCGCGTGACGTGCGGGTTCTCCGTACCGCCGGGCCGCTGCACGAGGTAGGCGGTGTTGATGGGCGGGTCGTCGGGCTCGTGCAGGGCGACCAGAGCGCCGGAAGCGAGTTCGTCCGCGCACAGGTAGCGCGGCAGGACCGTGAACCCGCCGCCGGCCGCGACCGCGGACAGGACGCCGCGCAGGTCGGGGACCGTGACGGCGGCCCGTCGGGTCAGGCGCTTGCCGAAGACGTGACGCCAGTAGCGCCGTGCGATGGGCAGGTCCTCGGCGTAGGTGACCAGGGGTACGGGGCTGAGGACCGCCGGGCCTTCGGCGGCCAGTCCCTCCCGGAGGCGGTCGGCCCAGACGGGGGCGGCGACCAGGACGAACTCCTCGTCCATCAGCGGCACGGAGGCCAGGGTCCGCCCGCGCGGACGGGTGGTGGCGATCACCACGTCGTGCCGGCCGGCGCGCAGTTCGTCCAGCAGGTGATCGGTCAGGCCGGTGGTCACGCGCAGCCGTACGCCGTCGGCGACGAGGCCGGCGAGCCCCGGCAGCACACGCGTGCACAGCAGTTCGGCGGGGCCCGCCAGGTGTACCGGCTCGGCCGGGCTGTCGTCCGGCGAGGCGGGCGCGGTCGCGACGGCCAGGGCGTCCAGGGGTGCGGCGACCCGGGTGGCGAGCTCGTCCGCGACCGGGGTCGGCGCGACGCCGCGCGGCAGCCGCTCGAACAGCTCGCGCCCGGTCTGCCGTTCCAGCGTGCGGATCTGCGTGGTGACGGTGGGCTGCGAGAGGCCCAGCAACTGGGCGGCGGCGGTGAAGGATCCGGCGCGGTACACCGCGAGGAAGGTACGCAGGAGGTTGAGATCCGCCGGGGGTTGCGACCCGCCCGCGTGCTGGGGCGGACGTACCGGCTCATCGGTATTCCTATGCTTCACACACCGAACCTTATGTGGCACCTATGGGGGCGCTGGAGAGACGGGGTGCTCCGTCCGCACCCCGTCCCTGCCGGCAGGCCGTTCAGGCCGCCGGGGTCTCCTCCACCACCAGCACGATCTTGCCGGTGGTGCGGCCGGTCTCGCCGAGGCCGTGGGCCTTGGCGGCTTCGGCGAGGGGGAAGGTGGCGTCGACGTGGGCGCGCAGGGCGCCGGCCGCCACCAGGTCGGCGATCGCGTTCATTCCGCCGTGGTCGGCCTCGACGAGGAGGGTCTCGACGCGCACGCCCCGCGCGGCCGCCTTCCGCGCCTCTTCCGGGTCCTCTCCGGGCAGCAGCGAGACGAGGATTCCGCCCGGGCGCAGTACGTCCAGGGAGCGGGTGCGGGTGTCGCCCGAGAGGGGGTCGAGCGCCATGTCGATGTCCTGGACGGCCTCGGCGAAGTCGACGGTGCGGTAGTCGACGACCTCGTCGGCGCCGAGCGAGCGTACGAAGTCGTGCTTGGCCGCGCTCGCGGTGCCGATGACGTATGCGCCACGGGACTTGGCGATCTGGACGGCGAGGTGGCCGACCCCGCCGGCGGCCGCGTGGACGAGGACGCGCTGCCCGGCGCTGACCGCGGCGGTGTCGACGATCGCCTGGTGGGCGGTGAGGGCGGCGAGGGGCAGGGCGCCGGCCTGCACGTGGTCGATGCCTGCGGGCTTGCGGGCGAAGGCGCGGGCGGGCGCGGTCACGTACTCGGCGTGGGACCCGACGCCGTAGGGGTACGGCAGCATGCCGAAGACCTCGTCGCCGGGCTTGAAGACCGTCACGCCGTAGCCGACGGCCTCGACGACCCCGGAGACGTCCCAGCCGAGCACGAGCGGGAGGCGGTCGAGGAAGAGGCCCTGCGCGCGGTGCTTCCAGTCGGTCGGGTTGACGCCTGCGGCGCGGACGGCGACCAGGATCTGGCTCGGGCCGGGAGCGGGCCGGGGCACGCGAACTTCCCTCAGTACGTCGGCGGTCCCGTGGGTGTCCTGGCTGATGGCACGCATGGTGGTGGTGTTCGTCATACGTACAGCCTCGCCGGGGTCCGGGTTCCGTACCATGGCATGATTGCCATCTTTCGACAGGATCGTGCCATGGGAAACGCTCACCGTGTGGTCGTACTGGCTCTGGACGGGGTGTACCCGTTCGAGCTGGGCATGCCGAGCCGTGTCTTCGGGGCGGCCGGCGGCCGGTACGAGGTGCTGACGTGCACCGTCGACGGGCGGCCGGTGCGGACCAACTCCGACTTCTCGGTCACCGTCGAACACGGCCCGGAAATCCTGCGTACGGCCGACACCGTCGTCCTCCCGCCGTTCGACACCTCCCGCCTCCAGCGGGAGGCGCCCGCGGCCGTCCTGACGGCGCTCGCTTCCGTGCCGCCCGGCGTCCGCATCGTGTCCATCTGCACCGCCGCCTTCCTGCTCGCGGCCGCCGGGCTGCTCGACGGCCGGCCGGCCACCACGCACTGGGCCGTCGCGGACGTCTTCCGCGACTGGTACCCGCAGGTCGACCTGGATCCGGACGTCCTGTTCGTCGACGACGGCGACGTGCTGACCTCGGCCGGCGCGGCGTCCGGAGTCGACGTCTGCCTGCACCTCGTACGCGAGGACCACGGCAGCGAGGTCGCCAACCGGGTGGCGCGCGCCTGTGTGGTCCCGCCGTGGCGGGACGGCGGCCAGGCGCAGTACATCGAGCAGCCGGTGCCCGGAACCTCCGGGAACGGAACGTCCGCCACCCGCCAGTGGGCGCTGGAGAACCTCCACGAGCCGCTGACCCTGGCCGAACTCGCCGGCCACGCGCGCATGAGCCTGCGCACGTTCGCCCGCCGCTTCCGCGAAGAGGTCGGCATGAGCCCGGGCCGGTGGCTCATCCAGCAGCGCGTCGCCCGGGCGCGGCACCTCCTGGAGTCCACCGACCTGGCGGTGGACGACGTCGCCGGGCAGGTCGGCTTCGCCACCGGCACCTCGCTGCGGCAGCACCTGCACGCCGCCATCGGCGTGACGCCGCTCGCCTACCGGCGGACCTTCCGGGGCGCGACGCCGGCGGGTGTCTGAGCACCGCAGCGGCCGGGGGTCCGAGGGGGCGGGTGCCCGAGCACCGGAGCGGCCGGGGGTGCAAGGGGGCGGGCCGTGACGACGGTATTCCCCGCGACCCATCGGGAACCCGATGTCCGTCATCGGATTCGTCATTGGCCGCCGACGGGCGACCGGGCCTACCTTCGGACACCTCGCCGCACCGGCGAGCCGGACCCGCGTCGTCGGAGCCCGGCGACCGCCGGAGCGTGCGCCCCGCACCCTTCTGGGCCACAGCGGCCCGCGACCTCGGAGTGACCCACCATGTCGAAGATCCTTTTCGTGATGACCGGCGCCGACCACTGGACGCTGGCCGACGGCACCAAGCACCCCACCGGCTTCTGGGCCGAGGAGGCCGTCGCCCCGTACGAGGTGTTCAGGGCCGCAGGTCACGAGATCGTCGTCGCCACGCCCGGCGGCGTCGTGCCGACCGTGGACGGGAGCAGCCTGGCGCCCGAGGTCAACGGCGGCCCGGAGGGGGCCGCCGGGATCGCCGCCGCCCTCGGTTCGTTCACCGAGCTGCGCCGCCCGATAGCCCTCGAGCAGGTGCGTCTCGACGACTACGCCGCAGTGTTCTACCCCGGCGGCCACGGCCCCATGGAGGACCTGGCCGTCGACTCCGCCTCCGGCCGGATCCTCGTCGACGCCCTCGACTCGGGCAAGCCGCTCGCCGTCGTCTGCCACGGCCCGGCGGCGCTCCTGGCCGCCCGCAAGGCCGACGGCTCCCATGCGTTCGCCGGTTACGAGGTGGCCGCCTTCAGCAACGCCGAGGAGACGCAGGCCGGTTTCGCCGACAAGGCGAAGTGGCTGCTGGAGACCCGTCTCGTCGAGGCCGGCGTACAGGTGCGCACGGGTGAGCCGTGGGCGCCGAACGTGCTCGTCGACCGCAACCTGATCACCGGTCAGAACCCCGCATCCTCCGCCCCGCTCGCCGCCGAAGTCCTCAGGAAGCTGGCCTGACGACGCCAGAGGGCCCGCCGGCCGGGAGCAGTCACCCGTCCGCGCCCCGGGGGTTGTCCGTCGCCCCGCGCGGATACGGCGGGAGCCGCGGGCGGCCCCGGTTGCAGGGTGCCGCCCGCGGCGAGACCGTGGAAAGGGGAGCACCGAAGCGGCGACGGCGCTGCGCGCGACGCCACCGCCGGCGGTGGCACGACACCCGGTTGTACTGCGCCGTTACCCGGCAGAACTGTCCCGTCATCTCGTCCTGGCGTTCCAGCGGTCCGCGAATCGGCGTCGGTCCCCGACCCGGAAGAAGCGCACAGGAAGCTGAGAAGGCCATGGTGAACGGACCAATGGGCAGGCGTCCCAATGGAGAGCATCCGGAGCGGGCCGACGCCGACATCACGAAAGTCGCCGAATTCACGGGCCGCTACGTGGTCCTGCTCGACCAGGAGGAGCCGGAGCGCGGCATGGACGCCCTGCGCACCTCCGTCGGCATCTCGTCGGTCGAACACGTCCACGGAGCCGAGGCCGGCGGCGTCGCCGACCTCCTCGAGAACCCCGACACATCGGTGCTCTTCGACGAACTCGGCGTCGCCGTCGTCGAAGTGCAGCCGGACCAGCGCCACTCGCTGGTCACCACGGCCGAGGGCGAGGCGAGCATCGTCGCGGCGGAACCGGAACGCGTCGTCTACGCCTCGGTGATCACAGAGGCGCAGCACACCCTGACCGGCTTCTACCCGACGTACCGCAGCGACGAGGCCGAGGTCGACCGCCACACCATCGCCGGGGCCGCGGGCGCCCTCGGACCGGCCTGGGACGAGCACCAGATGACCTGGGGCATCCAGGCGATCCGTGCCAACTGGTCCCTGATGACCGGGCGCGACGTGAAGATCGCGGTCCTCGACACCGGAGTGGACACCGACCACCAGGACCTGGTCGGCTGCATCGAGGAGGCCGTCTCCTTCGTCCCCGGTCAGAGCGCGGAGGACGGCAACGGCCACGGCACGCACTGCGTCGGCACCGCGGCCTCCCCCGCGGAGAACGGCCGTTACGGGGTCGCCGTCGGCTCCCGCGTGCTGGCGGGCAAGGTGCTCAACAACCGCGGCAGGGGCTCCGACGGCCAGATCCTCGCCGGCATGGCGTGGGCGGTCTCGCAGGGCGCCAAGGTCATCTCCATGTCGCTGGGCGGCCCGGTGGAGCAGGGTGAGCTCTTCCCGCAGACGTACGAGAACGTGGCGCAGCGGGCGCTCCAGCACGGAGTGGTGATCGTCGCCGCGTCGGGGAACGAGAGCCGCCGCCCCGGGTTCATCGCCCCCGTCGGACGGCCCGCCAACTGCCCGTCCATCCTCTCGGTGGGCGCGCTCGGCAAGGACCTGGCGACCGCGTCGTTCTCCTGCGGCGGCATCAACGGCGCGGGCGGACAGGTCGACATCGCGGCGCCCGGCGTCGAGATCTGGTCGGCGGCCCCGGACGGCACGTACCAGACGCTGGACGGCACCAGCATGGCCACGCCGCACGTGGCCGGTGTCCTGGCGATGCTGGCCGAGGCGCACCCCACCGCGTCGGCGACGGACCTCAAGGCACGACTGCTGTCCATGGCGCACCCGCTGCCGCAGCCGGCCCGGGACGTCGGCTCGGGTCTCCTCCAGGCCCCATGAGCGAGCTACCCGGTGGCGGCGTACCGGTCGAGGTCATCGTCTCCCTCGATCCCGACCGGTACGCGCGGACCGTCGAGGACGCCCGCCGGATCGGCCTGGTGGTCACCGGTGAACAACCGGTGCTCGGCTCCCTGTCCGGAACCGTCGCCGAGGACCGGATCCCGGCCCTGCGGGCCGTCGAGGGCATCGAGTCGGTCGACCGTGCCCGCAGCGTACGGCTCCCCCCACCGGACTCGCCCGTCCAGTGACCTCGCTATAACTGGACCATGATCTATCACGTGGTCACGCTCGACGAGTGGCTGGCCGATCCCGACCGCCCCTACGCGCCGGCCTCCCTCGCGAGCGACGGCTTCGTGCACTGTTCCGCCGACGAGAGCACGACGCTCGCCGTCGCGGACGCCTACTTCCGCGACCGGAACGGTCCTCTCATGGCCCTGCTCATCGACGAGGACGGACTCGACACCGGCGTGGAGTGGGAGGGCGCGGGGGGCACTCCGCCCCCCGGCGTCGCCCCCGGCATGGCGTTCCCGCACGTCTACGGGCCCATCAGGCGTGACGCGGTCGCAGGGCTGATGGAGATTCAGCGGGACGACGAGGGCCGCGCCCTCGGCCTCGCGCCCTGGAGCTGAGGGAACCCCGGCCGGCCGAGCCGGACCGGTACGGCGTTCAACCGGCGGGGGTCGCCTTCAGCAGCACACTGATGACACGGTCCAGGGAGTCCTTGCCGTGGGGGTCCGCGAGGTTCGCCCAGAGCTTGAACATCAGCCGCCGTACGGTCGGATTGGGCAGGCTGTTCTTGGCGATGAACCGCATGACGTGCGGATTGCCGAGCGCGTGCACGATGAAGCGCCCCAGGGTGAAGTAGCTGCCCACGGCGCCGTGCAGGACACGCGAGTAGGCGCCGAGGGCGCGTTCGCGCTGCGCGGCGCTCGGCCGGGCCAGCGCCTGGGCGATGACGTCGGCGGCGAGGCGGCCCGACTCCATGGCGTAGTCGATGCCGTCCCCGCTCAGCGGATTGATCGTCCCCCCGGCGTCGCCGGTCAGCAGCATGCCCCGGGTGTACTGCGCGGGGCGCGTCAGGCCGGCCGGCAGCGCGGCGCCCCGGACGGGGCCGGCCGCGTGCTCCTCGCCGATGCGCCAGTCCTCCGGCAGGCGGGCCGTCCAGTCCCTGAGCAGTGCGCGGTAGTCGACGTCGAAGGGCAGGTCGACGCCGAACGTGCCGACACCGACGTTCGAGCTGCCGTCGCCCAGCGGGAAGATCCATCCGTAACCCGGCAGCATCTGCCGGCGCCCCCGTGCGTCCGGGGCCCAGAGATCCACCCACGCCTCCAGGTAGTCGTCGTCGTGGCGGGGCGTGGTGTAGTAGCGGCGTACGGCCACTCCCACGGGGCGGTCCTTGCGCTGCGGCAGCCCCATGGCCACCGCCATGCGGCTGGAAGCGCCGTCGGCGGCGACGACGACCCGGGCGTCGATCTCGCGTGAGCGGTCACCGCACCGCGCGACCACGCCGCGGATCCGGCCAGTGCGCTCGTCCAGCACCGGGCCGGTGACCTTGGTCCCCTCCAGCAGCCGGACGCCGACCGACGCCGCCCGCAGCGCCAGCAGGTGATCGAGGTCCATGCGCGTGCGGACCAGGCCGAAGTCGGGAAAGCTGGCCAGCTCCGGCCACGGGATCTCGACCCTGAGCCCGCCGCCGTAGGCACGCAGCCCCTTCGTACGCACCCAGCCGGGCTGCGCGGGGCTGACGTCGATACCCATGGCGACGAGCTCCTTGACGGCCCGTGGGGTGAGGCCGTCGCCGCACGTCTTGTCGCGGGGAAAGGTCGCCTTCTCCACCAGCAGGACGTCCAGCCCCGTCTGGGCGAGGTAGTAGGCGGCGGCGGACCCCGCCGGGCCCGCCCCCACCACGACGACGTCGGCCGCGTCCCGCACCTGCAGAGCCGTCATGGCGTTCCCTCTTCGCTCGTCCACGTGCCGTTCGACCGGCGGAGAAGGGTTCATTACCCCGTCCGGCGACGGGTCGACCCACCGTTGGTCCGTGAGGGGTACGAGCCCGGAGTCAGGCGCTCGTGAGGACCACCAGTTGCCGGGTCGCCCGGGTCATGGCGACGTAGCGGTCGACCGCCCCCTCGACACCCGTGCCGAACGCCTCCGGATCCACGAGGACGACCAGGTCGAATTCGAGCCCCTTGGACAGCTCGGGGGTCAGCGACCGGACGCGGGGTGTCGTCCGGAACGTGGGATCACCGATGACGCAGGCGGTCCCGTCGGCATGGGCGGCGAGCCAGGCGTCCAGGATCGAGTGCAGATCCGCGGCGGATCCGTGCACGACCGGGACGCCGCTGTTGCGGATGGAGGCCGGCACGTTGGCGTCCGGCAGTTCGGCACGGATGACCGGTGCGGCCTCCGCCATGATCTCCTCCGGGGTCCGGTAGTTGATGCCGAGTGAGGTGAGAACGATCCGGTCGAATCCGACCCGGCCGAGCCGTTCCTCCCACGACTCCGTGAATCCGTGTCTGGCCTGGGCGCGGTCCCCGACGATGGTGAAGCTCCGGGACGGGCAGCGGAGCAGCAGCATCTGCCACTGGGCGTCGGTCAGTTCCTGTGCCTCGTCCACGACGATGTGCGCGAAAGGACCGGCGAGCAGATCCGGTTCTGCGCCGCGCGTCGCCGTGTCGTCGGCGAGGCTGTCCCGCATGTCCTGGCCGCGCAGCATGGTCAGCACCCCCTCGCCGTCGTCGTCGGCTTCGAGAAGGGCGTCGACGACCTTGGTCATGTGCTCCCGGTCGGCGGCCGCGGCGGCGGCGCGCCGGCGCTCGCGTCGTGACGCCTCCGGGTCGCCGAGCCGCTGCCGCGCCGCGTCCAGGAGCGGAAGGTCCGACTCCGTCCACGCCTGTGGGTCCTCGCGCCGCAGCCGCCGCACGTCGTCGGGGCCGAGCCAGGGAGCGCACTTGCGCAGGTAGGCGGGGACCGACCACAGGTCGCCCACGACATCGGCCGCCTCCAGCAGCGGCCACGCCCGGTCGAAGGCCGTGAGCAGTTCCCTGTTCTGCGTCAGCGACTTGCGCAGGAGGTGGGGCGGGACGTCGTCCTCGTGCTTGTCCACCAGGATCGTCAGCAGTTCCTCCCAGACCTGGCCGCGCGCCTCGTTGTGCGGAGTGCCGGGTTCGGCCGCTTCGAACGCCACGGCCCAGTCGTCGGCGCTCAGCCGGACGTCCGACCAGTGGGTCGTCACGGTCATTCCCCTGGCGGGCGGCTCCTCGTAGAACCTGACGGCCGTCTCGATCGCCCGCACCAGGTGCGCGGACGACTTCAGCCGTGCCACGACCGGGTCGGTCTCGACCCCTGCCGAGGCGCCCTCGGCGACGAGGTCCCGCAGGGTGCACGTCTGCACGCCCTCCTCTCCGAGGCTGGGCAGTACGTCGGCGACGTACCCCAGGTACGGCTGGTGCGGGCCGACGAACAGCACGCCGCCCCGGCGGTGACCGAGCCGGGGGTCCGAGTACAGGAGGTAGGCGGAGCGGTGCAGAGCCACGACGGTCTTGCCCGTACCGGGACCGCCGTCGACGACGAGGGCGCCGCGCGACCCCGCGCGGATGATGGCGTCCTGGTCGGCCTGGATGGTGCCGAGCACGTCCCTCATCCGGGGCGAACGGGTACTGCCCAGGCTCGCGATGAAGGCGGACTGGTCGTCGAGCGCGGCGTGCCCGGCGAAGCCGTCCGAGGCGAACACCTCGTCCCAGTAGTCGCTGATCCGGCCCCGGGCCCAGCGGTACCTGCGGCGGCTGGCCAGCCCCATGGGGTTGGCGTGGGTGGCTCCGAAGAACGGCTCGGCCGACGGGGAGCGCCAGTCGAGCAGCAGCCGGCGGCCCGCGCTGTCCGTGAGGCCGATCCGTCCGACGTACACGGGCTCGGGATCGTCGGCGGCGACCATGTGCCCGAGGCACAGGTCCAGCCCGAAGCGGCGCAATGCGCGCAGCCGGGCCGTCAGCCGGTGGACCTCCAGGTCCCGGTCCATCGCCTGGCGGCCCGTGCCCCCGGGGGCCCTGCGCTCGGCGTCGAGGCGGTCGGACACCTCGGCGATCGACTGCTCCAGGCACTCCGCGACGGCCGCGAAGTGCTGCTCGTCGCCCGCGATCAGGGCCGGGTCGGACTTGGGGGAGAGGCGGTCGGGAAGGTCGAACGCGCTGGTGGTCAGGGGGTGCACTCCACAACTCCGATCTGGCGCCGCTTGCGGCTGCGGCGCGGGCGTCCGGTCCGGGTGACGGTCGGGGCGGCCGGGGCGAACGATGCTCCGCCTCGACATGGGTTCCGTGGCCGGGACCGGGGCCGGTTCGGGCGCCGGTGTCCGTCCGTTCCCGTGCTCTGGTGCGGCTTCGAAGGTTCCGCGTGTTTCGGGCAGTTTCGCGCCTCTCGCTCCTGTGAATTGCGGCTACGGCGGACGATTCTGCGGCACGACCGGGGCCTTGCGGCAAGCCCCCCGGCGCGCTATAAGTTGAGAGTGGCAAGGAGGCGGTATTCTCCTTGCCTTTTTTCGTCCCGCATGGCGGAGACCCGGCCCGGCGGGCGGAGCCCCGCCCGGTCCCCAGTGCGGTACGTCGCGAGAGCCGGCGCCGGCCCGCGTGGATTCCGGGCCTCGTCAGCGCCGCAGTGCACCGGCGGCGGTCGGGGCCGTGTGACCGCGGTACGGGCCTCGGGATACCCTCGCGGGGTGACTCTTCTCGTGATGCGCCGACACGTGGACTACGTGCGCGTCACGACCATGAGCTGTCTGCCCCAGGACTGACCTTCCCCTTTCCAACGGTCCTGTAGCGGACGAGCGGTACTCGGGCACACCCCTGCCGACGGCTTTCCGTACCCCCGCGATCCCGCCATCTTCGGGAGCAGGGCCTCGCTTCAGCAGAGACGGAACACCATCATGTCGCGCATGTCGCCCCTTTCCGCCGGCTCGCTGCCGGTCATCGATCTGTCCAAGGCCGACGACCCCGTGGCCCGGGAGGCGTTCCACAAGGAACTGCACGCCGCAGCGCGCGACGTCGGTTTCCTCCATCTGACCGGCCACGGCGTCAGCGCCGAGGAGACCGCCGAAGTACTGCGCCTCACCAGGGAGTTCTTCGCACTGCCGGAGGCCGACAGGCTGGCCGTCAGCAACGTGCGCTCCCCGCACTTCCGCGGCTACACCCGCGTCGGGCACGAACTCACCGGCGGCCGCTTCGACTGGCGCGACCAGCTCGACGTGGGCGCCGAACGGCCCGCACCCGTCGTCGGACCCGGCGACCCGCCGTACCTCTGGCTGGAGGGCCCCAACCAGTGGCCCGCCGCGCTGCCGGAACTGCGTACGGTGGTGCTGGCCTGGCAGGAGCGGCTGGCGGCGGTCGCCCACCGGTTGCTGCGCGAACTGCTGCTCTCCATCGGGGCGCCGGCGGACTTCTTCGACGAGGCGTTCGCCGACCGCCCGCACCTGCACACCAAGCTGATCCGCTACCCCGGATCGGCGCCTTCCGGAAGTGGCCAGGGCGTGGGGGCGCACAAGGACTACGGGTTCCTGACGCTGCTGCTCCAGGACGGGGTGGGCGGTCTCCAGGTCCGTTCCGACGACGGTTTCGTCGAGGTGCCGCCGCTGCCCGGCGCGTTCGTGGTCAACCTGGGCGAGCTGCTGGAAATCGCGACGGACGGCTACCTGTCGGCCACCGACCACCGGGTGGTCAGCCCGCCGGGGGCGGTGGAGCGCTTCTCCGTGCCCTTCTTCTACAACCCGCGCCTCGACGCCGTCATCGGCACCGTCCCGGGTCCCTACCTGAGCGAGGCCCCGGGCATCGCGCACGACCACACGAACCCGCTGCACGCGGAGTACGGCCGCAACGAACTCAAGGGCTGGGTACGGGCCCACCCCGAGGTCGCCCGCCGCCACCACCCCCAACTGATCGGCGAATGACGCAAAGCGGGGTGCGCGCCCCCTCCGGGCAGCGCACCCCGCTCGCCGCGGTCCCTACCGGGAATTGCGGGGCTGGGTGAAGCGGAGCATGTTGCCGGCCGGGTCGCGGAAGGCGCAGTCGCGGACGCCGTACGGCTGGTCGATCGGCTCCTGGAGGACTTCGCCCCCGGCGGCCCGGATCTGTTCGAAGGTGGCGTCGCAGTCGGCGGTGGAGAAGATCACACCGCGCAGCATCCCCTTGGCCAGCAGTTCCGCCATCGCCTGCTTGTCCGCCGGCGAGGCGTTGGGGTCGGCGGCCGGCGGTTCGAGCACGATCTCCACGTCCGGCTGCGCGCGCGACCCGAGGGTCACCCAGCGCATTCCCTCGAACGCGACGTCGTTGCGCACCTCCAGGCCGAGGACGTCTCGGTAGAAGGCCAGGGCCTTGTCATGGTCGTCGACTGCGATGAAGCACTGAGCGAGGTTGATGTCCATGCCTCCGACGCTACGAGGCGGCGCCGGGTTCCGCTTCTCCGATCCTGACCGATCCGGTGCTCCCGACCGGGTCGCCGTTGCGCAGCGGCCGAGTGAGGACCTTGGCCACGCAGGCGGGGATCGCGGCGCCCTCGTCGTGGCGGCGGGCCCGGTACGCGCTCGGGCTCTCGCCCACCAGCTCGGTGAAGCGTGAGCTGAACGAACCCAGCGACGTACATCCGACCGCGAAGCAGACGTCCGTCACACTGAGGTCGCCCCGTCTCAGCAGCGCCTTGGCCCGCTCGACACGGCGGGTCATCAGGTAGCTGTACGGCGTCTCGCCGAACGCGGCGCGGAAGCTGCGGGAGAAGTGCCCCGGTGACATGAGGGCGACCTTGGCCAGCGCCGGAACGTCCAGCGGCTGCGCGTAGTCGCGGTCCATCGCGTCGCGTGCGCGCCGCAGTCGTACGAGATCCTCAAGCGTCACGCCCACCAGCATCGCACGGACCGGGACGCCCGTCCGGCCGGTCGGCCGGGTCCGGCGCGGGCAGGCGCCACGACCCGGACGACACCGCCGACGGGACGGCGGACCGCCGCAGCGACCGGTCCGGCGAAGGAGAACCGGAGATACTGGCTCGCGTAGATCGAAGTCTCGACGCAGGCGGAGAGCGCGAAGGCGCCCGTAACAGAGGGAGACGTGATGAGCAGGGTCACGAGGACGGACACGCGGTCGGCCGGTCCGCATGTCGCCGACAGCCATGACCTGATCCGCGTGCACGGCGCGCGCGAGAACAACCTCAAGGACGTCAGCATCGAGATCCCCAAGCGCCGCCTGACGGTCTTCACCGGTGTCTCGGGCTCGGGGAAGAGCTCGCTGGTGTTCGACACGATCGCCGCGGAGTCGCAGCGCCTGATCAACGAGACCTACAGCGCGTTCGTGCAGGGCTTCATGCCCACGCTGGCCCGGCCCGAGGTCGACGTACTCGAAGGTCTGACGACCGCGATCATCGTCGACCAGCAGCGCATGGGCGGCGACCCCCGTTCCACGGTCGGCACCGCCACCGACGCCAACGCGATGCTGCGCATCCTCTTCAGCCGGCTGGGGAAACCGCACATCGGCCCGCCCGGCGCGTACTCCTTCAACGTCGCCTCGGTCACCGCGAGCGGCGGGTTCAGAGTCGAGCGCGGCGCCGAGAAGACCAAGACGGAGAAGGTCACCTTCAGCCGCACCGGCGGCATGTGCACCCGCTGCGAGGGCCGGGGCGCCGTCTCCGACATCGACCTCACGCAGCTCTACGACGACTCCAAGTCGATCGCGGAGGGCGCCTTCACCATCCCCGGCTGGAAGTCGGACAACGTGTGGACCGTGGGGATCTACGCCGAGTCGGGCTTCCTCGACCCGAACAAACCGATCCGCAGATACACCAAGAAGGAGATGCAGGACTTCCTCTACCGTGAGCCAACCAAGGTCAAGGTCAACGGCGTCAACCTCACCTACGAGGGGCTGATCCCCAAGATCCAGAAGTCGTTCCTCTCCAAGGACAAGGAGGCGATGCAGCCGCACATCCGGGCGTTCGTGGAGCGGGCCGTCACCTTCACCACGTGCCCCGAGTGCGACGGCACCCGGCTCAGCGAGGCCGCGCGGTCCTCGAAGATCGACAAGATCAGCATCGGCGACGCCTGCGCGATGCAGATCAGCGACCTCGCCGAGTGGGTGCGCGGCCTCTCGGACCCGACGGTCGCGCCGCTGCTCACCGCGCTCCAGCACACCCTCGACTCGTTCGTGGAGATCGGCCTCGGCTACCTTTCGCTGGACCGGGCCTCGGGCACGCTGTCCGGCGGCGAGGCGCAGCGGGTCAAGATGATCCGCCACCTCGGCTCCTCGCTCACCGATGTCACGTACGTCTTCGACGAGCCCACGATCGGCCTGCACCCGCACGACATCCAGCGGATGAACAACCTGCTGCTGCGCCTGCGGGACAAGGGCAACACGGTGCTCGTCGTGGAGCACAAGCCGGAGACGATCGCGATCGCCGACCACCTCGTCGACCTCGGTCCGGGCGCGGGAACGGGAGGCGGCACCGTCTGCTTCGAGGGCACCGTCGAGGGGCTGCGGGCCAGCGACACCGTCACCGGCCGCCACCTGGACGACCGGGCGTCCCTCAAGGAGACCGTCCGCGAGTCGACCGGCGCACTGGAGATCCGTGGCGCGTCGGCACACAACCTGCGCGACGTCGACGTCGACATCCCCCTCGGGGTGCTGTGCGTGGTCACGGGTGTGGCCGGCTCCGGCAAGAGCTCCCTCGTGCACGGGTCGATCCCCGCGGGCGAGGGCGTGGTGTCGGTCGACCAGGCCCCCATCCGGGGTTCGCGCCGCTCCAACCCGGCCACGTACACCGGTCTGCTCGACCCCGTCCGCAAGGCGTTCGCCAAGGCCAACGGTGTCAAGCCGGCGCTCTTCAGCGCGAACTCCGAGGGCGCCTGCCCCAACTGCAACGGGGCCGGCGTCATCTACACGGACCTGGCGATGATGGCCGGGGTGGCGATCCCGTGCGAGGAGTGCGAGGGCAAGCGGTTCCAGGCAGCGGTGCTGGAGTACCGCCTCGGCGGCCGTGACATCAGCGAGGTGCTCGCGATGTCGGTGACCGAGGCGGAGGCGTTCTTCGCCGCCGGCGAGGCGCGCACACCGGCCGCGCACAAGATCCTCGACCGGCTCGCCGACGTCGGCCTCGGCTACCTCACCCTCGGCCAGCCGCTGACCACCCTCTCCGGCGGCGAGCGGCAGCGGCTCAAGCTGGCGACGCACATGGGCGACAAGGGCGGCGTGTACATCCTCGACGAGCCGACCACCGGCCTGCACCTCGCCGACGTCCAGCAACTGCTGGGCCTGCTCGACCGGTTGGTCGACTCCGGCAAGTCCGTGATCGTCGTGGAGCACCACCAGGCGGTCATGGCGCACGCCGACTGGATCATCGACCTCGGCCCGGGCGCCGGCCACGACGGCGGCCGGATCGTCTTCGAGGGCACGCCCGCCGACCTGGTCGCCGCCCGCTCCACGCTCACCGGCGAGCACCTGGCGGCCTACGTCGGCGCCTGACCGCGGGCGTTCCCGTGGTCCGGGTGTGGCCGGAGTGAACCTCCGCCACACCCGGACCGGACCCCGTTGTCGGTGGTGGCTGGGAGGCTTGGGGACATGGACAGGGACGAGGAGTTGCTGCGCGGCCGGATCTACGGCCAGGACCACGACGACCCCCGGCGCGGACCGCGGCCGGGACGGGAGTACGCCGAGCTGGTCGGCGGACCGCTGGACGGCCTGCTGCTCGACATCACCGGATGGGCGGCCGACCGGACCGACAGCGGTGTCGCCCTGGAGACGGAGCTGGGGCAATTCGGGGCCGGCGGACGGGCTCTGTACGATCCCCGCCCCGGCGACCCCTGCCGTTGGGACTGGTCGGGGGACGCTCCCTGAACGCCTCGCACCGCGCGTCGGCAGGGCGGCCCGTACGCCCCGTAAGACGCTTCCGTCCGCCTCGTCCTCCCGGGCCTGCGGCCGTTGCCCGAAGGGCGGTGCGGGCGGCGGGCGCGCTGCTCGTAAGCTGACCCGCTATGGACACCAAGGAGGCCGGCAGACGGCCGATCGACGGCCGGTTCGAACTGCTGGGCAGGCTCGGCAGCGGCGGCATGGGCACCGTGTGGCGGGCCCGGGACATCGTGCTGCACCGCGAAGTCGCGCTGAAGGAAGTACGTGCGCCCGACCCCGCGACGGCGGAGGCCGACCCGGCCAGGGCGCGCATGCTCAGCGAGCGCGTGCTGCGTGAGGCCCGGGCACTCGCCCGGCTCGCCCATCCCCATGTGGTCACCATCCATCACATCGTGGACTCGTCCGACGGCCCCCACCCGTGGATCGTCATGGAGCTGGTGCCGGGGCAGTCCCTGCACGAACGCCTGGCCCAGGGCCCGTTGAGCGTCGCCGAGGCGGTCACCGTGGGGCGCGGCGTGCTGTCCGCGCTCCGGGCCGCGCACGGCGCGGGCATCCACCACCGGGACGTGAAGCCCGCCAACGTCCTTCTGCGCCCCGACGGCAGTCCTGTTCTGACCGACTTCGGCATCGCCGTACTCCGCGAGTCGACCAGCCTCACCGCCACGGGCGACCTCATCGGCTCGCCCGAGTACATCGCGCCCGAACGCATCCGCGGCGAGGAGGGCAACCCCGCCTCCGACCTGTGGTCCCTCGGCATGCTGCTCTACACCGCCCTTGAGGGATGGCACCCGTTGAGGCGCGACACGAGCCTGTCGACGCTGGTGGCCGTCCTCGACGAGCCGATACCCCCGCCGGTGCGCTCGGGCCCCCTCGCCCCGTTCCTCGACGCCGTGCTCACCCGGGACGCCTCGGCGCGCCCGGACGCCGCCCGGCTGGAGCAGATGCTCGTCGACGCCGGGCGCGGGGCCGAGTCCGCTCCTCCGACGGCCGCGCCGTGGCCCGCGCCGCCCGCCGTTCCCCAGGCCGCGACCGTGCACGACGTCCCGGGGCGGCCCGTGCCGTCCTGGCCGTCGAGCGCCCATCCGGCGACCCCGTCGTCCGGCTTCGGCCCTCCGCCGCAGCCCGGCACGGTTCTCGACAACCCGTCGTACCGCCCCTCGTCCCCCGGGGCACGGAAACGGTGGACCGTGCCCCTGCTGACCGCCGCGTTGCTGGCCACGGCGACCGTGGCGGTGCTGAACGCCCTGCCCTTCGACAGCGGTCTGTTCGGTGGGGACCAGCGGAAGGATTCCGCCTCCACGGCGGGCGTCACCGGCGGCGGGGACAGCCCGGACACGACGGAGCGCAAGGACGTCAAACAGCCGGCGCAGGCGTCACTGCCGCCGTCCAAGCAGACGAAGAACCTCCTCGCACCGGACAGCGCGCGGAAGGCGATCGCGGCGCTCAAGGCGAAGACGGGTACGACGAAGTTCTTCGAGTTCACCGTCTACAAGGAGTACGCGATCGCCAACGTGCCGGTCGCGGGAAGCGGGTCGAAGTACGACCGTTACGTGTACCGGAACGGCTACGCCGCGAAGGAGGGCCCCGGCGGCACCGCCATCGGTACGGAGGAAGGCCCGATCGACGTCAGCAAGGTCGACTGGGACAAGCTGCCCGCGCTCATCGGGAAGGCCGACAAGGAGCTCGGCATCAAGCAACCGACGATGCGTTACGCCATCGTGCGCGGTCCGGTGTTCGAGAGCGTGCCGACCATCAACATCTACCTCATCGACGAGTACAGCTCGTCCGGATACCTCGTCGCCGATTTCGACGGCGCGGTGCTGAACACCTTCGAAGCCCAGAACTGAGCACACCGTGGAGCCGGTACGACACCAGGCGTCGTACCGGCCGGACGGTCGAGGTGCTCAGAAGTTGCTGGGCGGCAGCGGAAGAGGCAGACCGGGCAGACCGTCGATGCTCTGCGCGATGTGGTCCTTTTTGGCGAAGTACGCGCTCAGCGAGGCGTCGTCCTCGCGCGAGAAGCGCTTGCCGTGCAGGTCGCGGTCCTCGTCGTACGACATGAACGGCACCCCGTAGCCGCAGGAGTCACGGACGAGTTCGGCCGTCACGACGATGATCGCGCGCAGCCCGTGCAGGGCCGGGTCGATGTCGGGGAAGTGTGCGAGGAGTTCCTCGAAGCGCGGGTCGTCGCGGAAGACGGGCTCGCCCCGGCCGTGCACGCGAACGATGTTGGGCGGTCCCTGGAAGGCGCACCACATCACCGTGATGCGGCCGTTCTCCCGCAGGTGTGCGACGGTCTCGGCCGTGCTGCCGGCGAAGTCGAGATAGGCGATCCGCTCCTCGTCGAGCACCGCGAAGGAGCCCTTGAGGCCCTTGGGGGAGAGGTTGACCGTTCCGTCTCCGGCCAGTGGGGCGGTCGCGGTGAAGAATATCGGCTGCTGCTCTATGAAGGTGCGCAGCCGGCCGTCGATGCGTTCGTAAGTCTTTCCCATGCCTAAGAATTATGTGCGGAAACTCTTCGCATGTCTAACGATCTGACCGGTCCGGTCGCGCGCACCCAGCCGACCGGACCGCGGGGAGTCAGAAGTGTGTGGGCGCGTACTCGTCGACCGCCGGAGCGCGCCGCCTGCCCGCGAGGCCGGCCAGTCCGCCGAGCAGGAAGGCGACCGGCATCGAGACCAGTACGACCGTCTGGAGCGGGAACCAGTCGATGTCCCACTCGGGGAGCAGCGCGGTCGGCGTGCCCGAGAAGATCGGGCTCGACATCTGGAGTCCCACGGCGCAGAACAGACCTCCGTACAGGGTCCACAGGAGACCCCCGCGGGTGTAGCCGCTCCAGAAGAGCGAGTACACCAGGGCGGGCAGCAGGCTGGAGGCCGCCACCGCCAGGGCCAGCGCCGACAGGAACCCCATGTTCCACCCCTGCACCCAGACCGCCAGACCGATGCTCAGTACACCGACGCCGGCGGACGCCATGCGGGCTGCCGCCACCTCGCGGCCCTCGCTCGTACGTCCCCGGCGCAGCACATGCGTGACCAGGTCGTGCGCGACGGCCCCCGCGGCCGCGAGGGTGACGCTCGCGACGACCGCCAGCGTGGTGAGGAAGACGGCGGAGGCGACCAGGACCGGGAGCCAGGCGTCGCCCGCCGACGGGCCGGCCGCGAGTTCGCCGGTGAGCATGAGCAGGCTGCTCGTGGCGCCCGGGTCCGCGGCGAGGATCCTCGGAGCCCCGACCAGTGCGCCGGCCCCCAGGCCCAGCACGGCGGTGGCGAGGCACAACGCACCGACGATGCCGATGGTGTGACGCACCGTACGGCGTGCCGTGGCCGCGTCGCGGGCGGTGTTGAGCTGTGTGGCGACGTGGGGCAGACACGCCACGCCCAGCACGATGGTGACCATCAGACCGATGTGGTCGAGGGTGTCCTCGACCGTGCCGCCGGCGGCGAAGCGCAGTCCCGGCCGCATGTAGTCGGCGGGGCGGCCACTGCCCTGCCCGGCCGCGTGGATGAGCGAGTCGGCGCTCCAGTCGAAACGGTGGAGCACCACCGCCGCCACCGCGAGCGCCATGCCGAGCAGCACCACCGTCTTGACGATCTGCACGGTGATCATGCCGCGCATCCCGCCGAACGCCGTCGCGCAGACGACCAGGAGACCGATCATCACCGTGGCCGTCTGCTCCGGGCCCGGGCCGGAGAGCCCCAGCAGCATCGCCGTGGTCACTCCCGCACCGGAGAGCTGCACCACCAGGTAGGGGACGCAGACGCTGAGCACGACGACGGCGACCGCGATGCGCACCGCGGGCCCGGGAGCGCGGAGTGCGAACAGGTCGCCGTAGGTGTAGCAGCCGCGTTCGCGCAGGGGGCCGGCCAGCAGGAGCAGCACACCCAGGGACAGCACCGTGCACAGGGCGGTGAACAGGCCGTCGTACCCGAAGACGGCCACGCTTCCCGTCGTCCCGAGCACCGTGGCCGCCGACAGGTACACGCCGGACAGTACGAGGGCGCCGCGCAGCGGGGAAAGCGTGCGGCCCGCCGTGTAGAAGTCATTGACGCGGTCCCGCGCGGGGCCGCTGAGCACGCAGATGAACAGGATGGGCACGATGAACGCGAGGAACCCGACGAGCACCATGCCCCGCGTGTCCGAGTCCAGGACCGGGGCACCGGGGGACGCGAGGCCGGCGAGGCCGGCGGCCGTCATGACCGCTCCTCGTCGGCGTGGCGGTCGTACCGCGCGGCGGTCCACAGCAACAGGCAGCCCTGGACGAGGATCACCAGCATGCCGATGTTCACCTGCCCCCATACGCGGGTGGCCAGGAAGCCGGCGGCACAGAGCGCGAGCAGCAGATGCACGCACAGGGCCACCGCGTTGACGACGGCGAAGGACACGCCTGGGCGGCGCCGCTGTGGCCGGTGAGGAAGCGGCGGGGCGTACTGCTGGGCCATGAAGGTCTCCTGGCGGGCGGGGAGCGCGGGCGGACGACCCGCGACGCGCGCTCACTGGAGCACGTACGCCCCGGCCCGTCGATCCTCCGCGCCCGTGCCGTTGCCTCCGCCCAAGGCGGCTACGGCGTCGCTGTGCCGCTGCCCACCCGGCCCGGCCCTTCGCCGGGCAGTCGTCCGGCGGCGGACGGCGGGGGCACGTCCGCGGCGCCCGTGAGAGCGGCTGCCGGCCCGAGCAGGCGCAAGGCGTCGAGGGCGAGGGTCAGCTGCACCAGGTCGCGGGGGCGCGACAGCGCGAGCCCGGTGATCTGTTCGAAGCGGCGCAACCGGTTGAGCACGGTGTTGCGATGGCAGAGCATGTGCCGGGCGGTCTGGACGGCGGAGCCGCCCTTCTCGATCCAGACCCCGAGCGTGTCGAACAGGATCTCGCGGTCCGCCGGTTCCAGGGCGTACATCGGCTGGAGCACCCGGCTGGTCAGCGCGGTGGACAGGTCGGGACGCGAGAGCAGCAGGCCGTCGGGCAGGCGGGAGTCGAGCCGCGCGACCTCGCCGTCGGCGCGGCAGGTGCGCAGCGCCAGTACGGCCATGTCACGCGCCCGTGGCAGCCCGTGCAGGCCCCGCACGACCGGGCTGACGCCGATGCGCAGGCCGTGGCCCGCGGCCAGTCCCGAGACCAGCGCGTCCAGAGGGCGGTCGCCCAGGTGGGCGACGAGGACGGCGCGCTGCCCGGACGCCTGGCGCAGTATCCGGATGCCGCGCACCTCGGGGACGGCCTCCGGCACGCGACCGTACGGAGGGGTGGCCCCCACCACCGCTACGGCGAACCGGCCGTCCAGCGGCAGATCGAGGATCGTCGCCGCTTCCCGCGCGAACTCCGGCTCGTCGCGGCTCTCCAGCAGGGCCGCGAGGATCAGCCGGACGCGTTCGCCGTGCCGGCTGGCGACGCCCTGGGCGACCTGCCGGTAGGCGTCGGCGACCAGGACCGCGTCCCGGTCGTTGTGCTTCCACACCAGCTCCGCCACGTGCACCAGCTGACGCGTGTCGCCGAGTCCCTCCTTCTCGACCACGCGGATGATGCCGCTCCACACGCCCGCGCCGGCCACCCGGTAGGCGTGCATGACCTCGTCGAGCGGGCGGCCCTCCTCCGCGCGCCGGATGCCCAGCTCCCTGGTGTACCGCTCGACGTCCACGAAGCGGTCCGGGTCGCGGCCGGACTCCAGCCCGTGGCGGACACCGGTACTCACCGAGCGCGGCAGGTCGGGCGGCGCGAGCACCGGGTCGCTGTAGTAGGGGACCTCGGCGCGGATCTTCCCCACCACCGCGTCGGTGAATTCCGAGCCGCGCCCCAGGAGGCGCCGGCAGGCACGGTCCAGCAACTGGACGGCGGACGCTTCCGCGGAGCCGTCGGACCGCGCACCGCCCGCGGTCTCGTGGTCGCGTGCCCTCTCCCGGCGCGGGTCGGAGCGGAGTTTGCCGGTCGGCGCGGGGGAGCGTTCGTCCGCGCGGCCGGTGCCGGCGGCGGTGGGGCGGACGCTGCCGGGGACAGCATTGGCGTGCATGGACCCTCCAGACGGATGGGACGTGCAAGAACACCACGGCGGGTCGCCATGTCGTGCGCCGCGCGGTGCGCGGTGTGGTTCCCTCCACCGGTCGGCCGCCGGGGCGGGGTGGGCGGCGGCGGCCTCCGGGAAGCCACCATGCTAAGCAGTCGGTTACCCCAGGGCGAGGTCGCTGCCGAACCGTGATGATTCCGCCACATCCGGCGGGCGTGCCGGTACGGCGCCCCCGGCACGCCCGCCGCTCCCCGCCGGCCGCCGCCGCTCTCGTCGGAGTGAGGGGAGCTGCGCCGCGCGGGTGAACGTCGGTGGGGCGCCGCGCCGACGCGGAAGCAGTCAGAGGTGAACGTTGGCAGGGTTTTCTCGGGCCGGTTGCGGGAGCGGGGACACAGTCGTGCCCGGAAATGGCGCATCCGCAGGCGCGGGTCGTACCTCCCGCTGCTCGGCCTGACCTTCGTCGGCGCGGCGGTCCTGCTGTTCCTCGCGGTCACGGCCGTGATCACGCTGGCCGAGGGCGACGAGTTCTGGACCCCCATCAAGTGGGCCGACGACCACTGCAAGAAGAGCCAGCTCTCCTGCGGAGTGCTCCAGACCGTCGTCATGCCGTTGCTCACCCTCGCCCTGGCCACGGTCGCGTACCTGTTCTTCCGGTTCACCCGGGTGCGTACGGCGTATCTGAAGAAGGCCAGAGAGCAGCCGCACGAGCTGGTGGAGACGGCGGGCGGCATCTTCGGGAGGGTCGTCGGGCGTGACCAGCTCTGCGAAGTCCTCATGGAGGACCAGCGGGACAGCCGGTTCCGCCGTACGCACGTCGTGGTGGGCGGCGTCGGCACCGGCAAGACGGCGTTGATCGTGCTCCTCACCGAGCAGCTGGCCCGGCGCAACGCCGTGGCGGTGCCGCTGCGGCTTCGGGGCGTGGGCAAGGAGCTCGACTTCCGCCGGCTGGCCTTCGACCGCTTCTCCCGTGAGGTGCAGGGGCACATCCGCTCCGAGGCGGAGGCCGAGAAGGTGTGGCGGCGGCTGTGCCAGCAGGGACGGATCATCGTACTCGCGGACGGCTTGGAGGAGGCGCTGACCGACCCGGAAGTGGAGGAGGAGCGCGACACCATCATCCGGCTCGCGATCCGGCGCGCCAATGACGAGGGGCTGCCGCTCATCGTCACGTCACGGCACCACGACTCGCTGCGCGGAATGGAAGCCTCCCTGACCGACCTCGAACCGCTGAGCGAGGAGGCCGCGCTCACGTACATCTCCTCCGGAGACGCTTGGGAGGACCGGCAGCGGCTGGACTGGATCATCGAGAAGGCCGGCATCGCCGAGGCCCCGACCTACCTCCAGATCGCCTCCGAACTGCACGACGAAGGACTGCTGGAACGGCCTCTCACCGGCCAGTCCGAGGAGGCCGTGGAGACGCGCGGCGGAGACCGGGCGGCTCTGCGCTTCCACCTGCTCGACACCTGGCTCAACGCCCTGATCGGCGGGCGGATCCGCCCTGAACTGCCCCTCGGGCAGGAGGAACGGCGGGCGGCCGTCGACTACCTTTCGGCGATCGCCTGCGTCGGGCTGGCCACGGACTCCTCCGAGGTGCGCTTCGCCGACGTCGTGGACGAGCACAACCCGTCGCGCCCCCGCTACCCAGAAGTCCTGCGCGAGCTGGTGAGAAGGGTGGAGGGCAGCCGCCTGGACCTGCGCCTCGCCGCGCACTGGGGTATGCGGATGGGGCTCCTGGACGTCGGCGGGGACCGGGTCCGCTTCCAGCACAGCGTGCTCCAGGCGCACCTCGGCGCCCGGTTCATGAACGCCGTGATCCATCCGAACATCCCCGAGGAGCCGACGAAGGGCTCCTTCTTCCCCGCGGCCCTGGCGAAGCCCGGCCGGGAACTGCTGATCGCCATGGTCCTCTACTCGCGCACCGCAGAGGGCGCGTGCCTCCACGAAGAGGCGCGCGACGGAGGGAAGCCGTGGTGCCCGGTGTCCACCGCACGCGATCTCCTGCTGAAGGCGGCGTGCCAGGCGCAGACGACCGGGGAACGCCGGCCGGAGTCCTCCCGCGCGTGCGGCGCGCAGGGGCCGGCCGCGGACGCCCATCGGCTCTTCGGCCGTACGCTGCACGCCAAGGCGCTGGAACTGTACGCGGCGGCCCTGGAGATCGACTGCGTCGACGCCGAGCCGAAGCAGCACCTGATCGCCATGCGGCTGGCTACCAGCTGGCCGGACCTGCGGGCGCGCGATCCGCACACGCTGCGCGCCGCCAAGTCGCTGCTGGTGTCCCGCTTCGGCGAGGCGATGCGGGACGTCGCACGCCGCCGCACGCTGCAACCCGCCTACCTGGAACTCTTCGAGATCGCGCGCCTGGAGCCGTCGTACCCCGTCCGCGTCGCGATCGCCCAGGAGATCGGCGCGGGCGGCGACAGCGCCTTCGCGGTGCTCCAGGCCCGGCTGCGCGGTCCTTCGGGCGTCCGGGAACAGCGGCTGGAACGCGAGCCGGACTGGATGGAGCAGCTGTGGGCGGGCCAGCAGCCCGAGACCGTGGGGGAGGAGGAGCACCGCAGACGCCGCAGGGGCGAGGGGGACATCGTGCGGACGAAGCGCGAGTCGAGGGAGAAGTGGGAGCGACGGCGTGAGGAGCGTCGGCGGGAGGACAGGGAGCGCGAGGACGAGGAGGAGAGATGGCGGGACGACACCATGTGCGCGTGGCTGGTCCCGCTCCTCGTGGGGTCCGTGACCACGCAGCGGCATCAGAACACCCCGTACGAGTTCCTCGAGGGCTGGGTGCGGCGGGTCGGCGCCGGGGACGGGGCGCCCGCGCTCGACCTCACGGTGGAGGTGGCCCTGGCCCAGGGTTTCAAGTACGCGGCCAACCGCCGCCACCGCCATCCGCACGCGCGCGCCGAGGCGCGCGAGTACCTCAGCGGGCAGGCCTGGGACATGCTCAAGCGCACCACGTTCTGGTTCAGCCGGCTCACCCTCCTGCACGCGCTGACCCTCTGGGCGCTGCCCGACGGGGCCGCCGGCGAACGCCCCGCGCACGGACACGGCTCCGATCCGGCCGAACAGGTACGGCAGTGGCTCGCCCTCCCGGACGGCGAGCCGCAGCACCCCTTCGTCGAGGCGGCCGCCGAGCAGTGCGTCCGGGCGCTGGAGGAGCGGCAGCCGGAGCGGTTCCTCTGGATCGACGAGTCGGGCGTCGCCGCCCGCGTCGGCTCACAGGCGGCCCCCCAGCAGGAGGCCCGCAAGCACCAGCTGTGGATTCCGCCCTCGACCGGCTGGAGCGCCCTGCACCCGCGAGCCCAGCAACTGCTCGCCGACGTCCTGCTGCTGCTCAACCTGGCCGAACGGGGCGACTGGCCCAACGACCGGCTGCGGCGCCTCCAGCACACGGGCCAGGCCGAACTGCCCCCCTGTCTCACCCGGGACCGCCGCCCCCTCGACCCCGGACGTGCGGCCGTCAGGACGGCGGCGTCACAGGCCGGCTCCAACTGCCGGGACGACTGCGCCTTCGAGCTGTGCCCGTACCCGCCCCGGGGTCTCGACGGCCACCGGGTGGAGCTGAGCGAGGCGTTCTGCCGTGCCCAGTCCGCGCAACTCGCGCGCTCGCTCTTCCGGCCCCAGGCCCAGTGGCAACGCCGCACGGACGTGGCCGAGCTGAGGCGCTTCTGGGAGCGCATGGGGGAGCGGGCGCAGAACAACGCCCGCCCCAGGTGAGTCCCGCCGGCCGCACCCGCGGTCTCCTGGTGCCGCGCCCACCGTCGTACGTCTCGCCCCGCACGGTCCTGCACCGGCCCCCGCCTCGCGCCCTCAGCCGGTGAAGGAGACCCGCGCGAGGCGGACGGGACCGCGCAGGCGGACGTGCAGGTCGTGCACCCCGGACAGTGACAAGCCGGCGCTCAGGGTGACGTAGTCGTACGGGCCGCCGGTGGCAGGGGCGGCGTACGACGCGAGGAGCGTGCCGTCGGCCAGACGCAGCTCTGCCCCCGCCGGTCCGGTGGCCGACACCTCCACCGACGCGGCCGTGGCGCCGCCCCCGAAGTCGCAGCGGCGGAAGACGAGTTCGCCGGCCCGGCCGCCGGTGGTGGTCACGGCGTCGCCGGACGTCCGGGAGCGGTCCACGAGCGACGTGCCGCTCTGCTCGTCGTAGTCGGCGGCTTGCAGGCCGCGCTCCAGCACGGCGCGCGGGCCGCGTTCCTCACCGTCGATCTCCAGCCCAGCCGTGCAACGGACGTCCGTGCTGGAGGCGGCCGCCATGAAGAGGTAGCGCCCGCCGTCCACCGTCCACCGACCGTGGGCCACGTCCCAGAAGCCGAGGTCGGCCAGGGGCACCTCGAACTCCAGCCGCTCCCGCGCGCCCGCGGGAAGGCGCACCCTGCGGTGGGCGAGGAGCTGCCGCAGGGGGCGGACCACGGACGTGTCCGGGGCGCGTACGTAGAGCTGGGCGACCTCGTCGGCGGTGGCCGCCGCGGTGTTGGCGACGGAGAACGCCACCCGGACCGTGTCGCCGGCGCGTTCGGCCGACAGGCCGCCGTAGGCGAAGGACGCGTAGGACAGGCCGTGTCCGAAGGCGTACAGCGGAGTGCCCTCGTAGTAGAGGTAGGTCTGGCGGCTGCCGATGACGTCGTAGTCCAGCAGGCCGGGCAGGTCGGCATCGGCCGCGTACCACGTCTGCGGGAGCCGGCCGCCCGGCGAGACGTCGCCGGCCAGGACCCGGGCCAGCGCGGTCCCGGCCGCCTGACCTCCATGAGCGGTCCAGAGCAGGGCCGGCAGGGCGGTGTCCGCCTCCGTCACCGCGTACGGGTACGAGGAGGTGAGGACGAGCACCGTGCGGGGGTTCGCGGACCGGGCCGCCCGCCAGAGCCGGTCCTGGTGGTCCGGAAGAGCGAGTGTGGTGCGGTCCTCCGTCTCGCGCCCGTTGATGTGGGGGTCGTTGCCGGCCACCACGACGACGACGTCGGCGTCCGCGGCGGCCGCCGCCACCGCGTCCTCGCCGCGCTCGGCGACCACCCATTCGAAAAGGTCGCCCTCGTCGGCAACCTTCAGGCCCTCGGCGGTGACAGAGACATACCGGCCCGTCCCCTCGTGCGCCAGGAGGTGCCCCTCCCCGTGTTGCTCCAGCCGGAACGTCTCCTGTACGACCCAGCCACCGGGCTGGTCCGCGGAGGCGCGCACCCAGCCGTCCTGTGCGACCGACAGGTAGTTTCCGTCGGGCGCGCGGAGGGTCAGCAGGCCCGCCCCCCAGTCCGCCACGGCGAACTCCGTCGGCTCGCCGCCGCAGGTCACCGGCGGCAGATCCGTGCGGCCCGCGAGCAGCGCCGGGTCGAGGGCGCCCCCGGCCCCCCGCGCCCCGGCGGCGGCGGGCGAAGTGGGCACCCGCACCCAGCCGCCCGCCGTCCGCAGCCGTACCCGGTCGACGCCCTCGGCGAAGGAGACGTTCCGCGCGCCGAAGCGTTCGCGCAGCCCGTCGAGCGGGGTGGCGCGTCGCAGCGGCGTCCCGCTGTACCAGTCGAGCTTGCACTCGTCGGCGAGGAGGCCGACGACCGCGATCCGCTCACCGCCGGCCAGCGGCAGCAGGCCGTCGTTCTTGAGCAGTACGACGGCCTGCTCGGCCGCCTCCCGCGCCAGCGCGCGGTGCCCGGGGGTGTCGAACGTCCTGACGCCGGCGTACGGGTCGAGGCGCGGGTCGAACTCGCCCAGGGCGAACCGCAGGGCGAGCAGCCGGCGCACCGCGTCGTCGACGTCCTCCTCGCCGATCAGCTTCCGGTCCAGCGCCCCGCGTATCCGGCCGACGACGATCGAGGAGTCCTGCCCGTGGTCGGTGAAGCTGTCCACCCCGGCGCGCAGGGCGGCGGCCGTCGCCTCCTCGTGGGTGGCGTAGTAGTGCTCGGCGTCGACCAGGTTCGAGGGCGCGCCGGCGTCCGAGCAGACCACCAGGGACTGGTCCGTCCACCGGCGCAACTCCTCGCGCAGCAGCGGCGAGAGGTGGTTCGGCCGGCCGTTGACCAGGTTGTAGGCGGGCATCACTCCCGCTACCGCGCCGGCCTCGACGGCGGCGCGGAAGGCGCGCAGGTCGTACTCGCGCAGCACACGCGGGCGGATCGACGAGGAGGAAGTGGCCCGGTCCGTCTCGTTGTTGTGCGCCAGCCAGTGCTTGAGCACCGGCGCGGTACGCCAGTAGACCGGATGGTCCCCGCGCAGGCCGCCGGTGTAGGCGACGGCCATGGCGGACGTCAGGTGCGGGTCCTCGGAGTACCCCTCCTCGTTGCGGCCCCACAGCGGGTGCCGCAGCAGATTGACGGTGGGCGCCCAGACGTTCAGGCCGACCCGCGGATCGCCGGCGCGCATCGCGCGCGCCTCGGCCGCGACCGCCTCCCCCACCCGGCGCACGAGGGCGTCGTTCCACGTGGCGCCGAGCCCCACGGCCTGCGGGAACACGGTGGCCGGGCCCATCCAGGCGACCCCGTGCAGCGCCTCCTGGCCGGTGCGGAAGGCGCCGACGCCGAGCCGGTCGACGGCCGGCGCGAACTGGTGCAGCATCGCGATGCGCTCGTCGGGAGTGAGCCGCGTGAGCAGGTCGTCCACGCGTGCGTCGACGGAGAGCGCGGCATCGCGGAACGGCGGCTGGGCGTCGGTCACGTGGGTTCCCCCGAAGGCGATCGATCTGGGCGTACACCGGATTCGAAGCGCTTCGATGCTGAGGCTGCCCAGGTAAGGGTGTCAAGAGGGCCGGACCGACAACAGCCCTCTCCTCGCGAGCCGGACGGATGCGGGAAGCCTCAACCGGCAAGCAGTTGCGAGGATTTTCGCACCGACCCTTGAACGGACTGGCGTCCTCACTTAACCTCGCTGCAACATCGAAGCGCTTCGACGGAGAGCTCGCACAGAACCGACAAGGCTGTGCGAAGCCCGCCGTCCGATTCCCTCAGCGCATCCCCGCACGCCGACACGCATGCGCGCACGCCGACCCCGAACGCCCACCGGCTGTCCGCACGAGGAAAGGGTTGACCCGATGCCCAGGACCACAGCTCCCAGCCGGAGAGCGTTCCTCGCGTCCACCGCGGTGGCCGCGGCAGCCGTCGCCGGCGGAGTCCCCCTGCTCGGCGCGTGCAGCGGTACGTCCGGTGGGGACGACACCGACGGCGCCACCACCGGGAAGAAGCTCCGCGGTGTTCTCCCGGCCTTCGTGGGCTCGGACGTCGTGAAGCCGGACCTGCCGAGCAAGAACGGTTCGGCACTGGGCTTCACCACCGCCCTCCCGGCCTCCCGCCTCGCGGTATCCGTACCCGAGAAGCTCGGCAGGGGCGGCACCGTCACGGTCATGGCCCCGCTGTGGGGCACCCCTCCCCAGTCCGGCAACCCGTACTACAGGGCGATGGACGAGGCCATCGGCGTCCAGGTGAAATGGCAGAACCAGGACGGCAACACCTACGGGCAGAAGCTCGGCGCGGTGCTCGCCTCCAGCTCCGTCCCCGACGTCGTCGTGGTCCCCGCCTGGGAACTCGGCGGCAAGATACCGAGCGCCATCAACAACAAGTTCGCGGACCTCGGGCCGTACCTGTCAGGCGACAAGGTCAAGGAGTACCCGAACCTCGCCGCCGTACCGACGGGCGCCTGGCAGCGTGCCGTGTTCGGCGGCAAACTGCGGGGCCTGCCCATGCCGGCGAGCGACATCCCCAACATCGCGCCGTTCTACCGCTCCGACCTCTTCGAGAAGAAGGGGTACGAAGCGCCCACCTCCACCCAGGAGTTCTTCGACCTGGCCAAGGAGATCACGTCGGCCAGGAACAAGGTCTGGGGCTGCGGCGACATGACCTGGGCCGCGTACAAGTTCTTCGGCGTGCTCGACGAGAAGCCCACCTGCTGGAAGCTGGTGGGCGACAAGCTCGTGCACCGCGTCGAGACCGACGAGTACCTCGAAGCCCTCGCGTGGTCCCGCTCCCTGTACTCCGCGGGGGTCGTGCACCCGGACGCCAAGGCCGAGACGGGCGACATCGGCAACCTCTTCGCCTCCGGCCGCGTGTGGATGTACAACGCGGACATCTCCGACTGGTACGGCAAGACCGTCGTCCAGCGCGGCGACAACCCGAAGTTCACCATGGCGGCGATGGACTACTTCCACCACGACGGCGGCGATCCGAAGCTCTACGCCGGCTCGCCCTCCAACATCTGGGCCTTCGTCAACAAGAGGGCCGACGAGAAGACCGTCCGCGACGTCCTCGCCATCGCCAACTTCACCGCGGCCCCGTACGGCACCAGGGAACAGCGGCTCAAGGCATACGGCGTCGAGGGCGTCCACCACACCGTCGAGGGCGACGGCATCACCAAGACCGAGACCGGCAACAACGAGGTCTTCGCCACCTACGAGTACATCGCGAGCCCGCAGCAGTTCTTCGCCTACCCCAACCACCCCGACGTCGCCGAGGGCATGGTGCGCTGGCAGCAGCGCATGGGCGCGTTCGTCACCAAGCCCCTGTTCTACGGCGCGCAGGTCCAGGAGCCCAGGCGCTGGGCCGAACTCAGCAGCCAGTTCGAGGACCTGGAGAAGGACGTCGTCCGCGGCCGCAAGAAGGTGAGCGACATGCAGCAGGCCGTGTCGGACTGGCGTTCGCGCGGCGGCGACCGACTGCGCGACTGGTACCGCGAACTGCTCGACGAGGTCGGCCGGGCGTCCTGAGTCCCGAGGACACCGGCCGAGCCGGGAGCGAGGGAGAGAGAACGTGTCGCACAGCAGGGTGGCGGACCCCGATCGCGCCGCCGACGACAGCACCACAGCCCCGTCCCGGCCCGTCGCGCACCCGGACGCGGGGCCCGCGCACCCACCGGCGCGCCGGCCCCGCCCGCACGGGGGGACCGGCTGGAGGGTCCGCCTCCGGCGCGACCGCACACTGATCCTGATGACGCTGCCCGCCGTTCTCCTGGTGGCGGTGTTCCACTACGTACCGCTGCTCGGCAACGTGGTGGCGTTCCAGGAGTACGACCCCTACCTCGGCGACAACGCCTGGCAGGCCGTCTCCCACAGCCCCTGGGTGGGCGGCGAGCACTTCGTCCGCATGTGGGAGGACCGGCTGTTCCGGCAGGCGCTGGGGAACACCCTGGCGATCTTCCTGGTGCAGCTCACCCTGTTCTTCCCCGTCCCGATCCTGCTGGCGCTGCTCATCAACAGCTTCGTACGGCCCCGGGTCCGCGCCGTCGCGCAGGCGATCCTGTACCTGCCGCACTTCTTCTCCTGGGTGCTGGTCGTCACGATCTTCCAGCAGATGTTCGGCGGCGCCGGCATGCTCGCCCAGACCCTGCGCGAACACGGGCACGAAGGCGTCGACCTGATGACCGACCCCGGCCTGTTCACGTTCCTCGTCACCTTCGAGATGGTCTGGAAGGACGCGGGATGGGGCGTCATCGTCTTCCTCGCCGCGCTGTCGTCGGTCAGCCCCGACCTGTACGAGGCGGCGGCCATGGACGGCGCCTCGCGGTGGCGGCGGATGTGGCACGTCACCCTGCCCGCCCTGCGTCCGGTGGTGGCACTGCTGCTCGTCCTCCAGGTGGGCAACGCGCTGACCGTCGGCTTCGAGCAGATCCTCCTCCAGCGCACCGCCGTCGGCCCGACGGCGGCCGAGGTGCTCGACACGTACGTCTGGAACGTCGGCATCCAGTACGGCGACTTCAGCTACGCCGCCGCCGTCGGGATCGTCAAGGGGATCTTCGGCCTCTGCCTGGTGCTGGCCGCCAACAAGATCGCCCACATGATGGGCGAGCAGGGGGTGTACAGGCGATGAGCACCGTGACCGGTACGAGGCGGCGGGAGGGCGCCCGCGGCCGGCTGCGGCCCGCCTGGGAGGAGGAGCCCGGCCGGGCGGGACTCGCGGCCAAGGGCACGGTCCTCGCGCTGGCCTGTACGGCGATCCTCTTCCCGCTCTGGATCGTCGTCGTCACCAGCCTGTCGTCGTCGAAGACGATCACGGCGGCCGGCGGACTCGTCGTCGTACCCCGCGACCTCACCTTCGTCGCCTACCAGGAACTGCTCGGCGGCGGCCAGGTCACGCGCGCGGCGATGGTGAGCCTGGGCGTCACGGCCGTCGGCACGCTCTTCAGCATGACCGTCTCCGTCCTGTGCGCGTACGGGCTCTCCCGCAGCGGATCGCTGCTGCACCGGCCGCTGCTCGTGACGCTCCTCGCCACCATGTTCTTCGGCGCCGGACTCATCCCCACCTACCTGCTGGTGCAAGGACTCGGTCTGACCGATACCTACCTGGCCCTGATCCTCCCCAGCGCGGTGAACGTCTTCAACATCCTCGTCCTGCGCTCCTTCTTCATGTCGGTCGCACCGGAACTCACCGACAGCGCCCGCATCGACGGGGCGGGCGACTTCCGCATCCTGTGGCAGATCGTGATGCCACTGTCCCGGGCGGTGCTCGCCGTGATCGCCCTGTTCTACGCGGTGGGCTACTGGAGCGCCTGGTTCAACGCGTCGATCTACCTCAGCGACCAGGACATGATGCCGCTGCAGAACGTGATGATGCAGCTCGTCCTCAAGCAGGAACGGCCCGCCGGACTCGCCCAGGCCATCAACGCCGGACAGCTCTCACCCCTGTCGATCCAGATGGCCGTCATGGTCCTCGCGCTGCTGCCCGTCGCCGTCCTTTCACCGTTCGTCCAGCGGCACTTCAAGAAGGGCATGCTCACGGGCGCGGTCAAGGGCTGACACGCCCGTCGTCCGCCGCCGGCCGTCGCGTCACCGCACCGGCCGTCCCGGCGTCACCCGCCGGCGCCGCACCCGGCCCCCCGAACCACCGCCGTGCCCCGCCCACCCCCCCGACGGTGGGGGCCGGCGGGGCCCAGGCGGCCCACCCCCCCCCGGGGCCCCCCCCCCAGGCGGGCCGGGCCCCAGGCCGTGGCCCCGGGCCCCCCGAACCCCGGCGGGGCCCTGCCGTACCTGCCGAGGGCCGGGCACGGCGGTCACCACGCGCCACCGCCCTGCCAGGACCCCCCACCGAAGAGAGGCCGCAGACATGGCCATGTCGTCACACCGCCCCGGCCGGCGCACCGTCCTCGCCGCAGGCGCCGCCGCCGGTCTCACCGCCTGGCCCGCCGCGCACTCCGCCCACGCCTCCCCGGCGGACCGCGCGGCGGGCCGGCCGCCGCAGGCCGCCGCGGCGCAGCCGCACCGCTGGCGCAACGCCGTCATCGGCGGCACCGGCTTCATCACCGGCGTGCTGTTCCACCCCGCCGTCCGCGGCCTGGCCTACGCCCGTACCGACATCGGCGGCGCCTACCGCCGGGACGACCGCACCCGTGCGTGGACGCCCCTCAACGACGGCCTGGGCTGGGACGACTACAACCTGCTCGGCGTCGAGGCCGTCGCCGTCGACCCGCGCGAACCCGACCGGCTCTACCTCGCCCTCGGCACGTACACCCAGAGCTGGGCGGGCAACGGAGCGGTGGTGCGCTCCGACGACCGCGGCGCCACCTGGGCGCGCACCGACCTGCCGGTCAAACTCGGCGCCAACGAGGACGGCCGCGGGGCGGGCGAGCGCCTGATCGTCGACCCGCGCGACAACTCCACCCTGTGGCTCGGCAGCCGTCACGACGGCCTGTGGAAGTCCACCGACCGCGGAGCCGCCTGGGCGCGCGCCGACTTCCCGGCCGAACCCTCGCCGACCGGGCAGGGCATCACCCTCCTCGTCGCCGCCGGCCGGACGCTGTACGCCGGATGGGCCGACGGGGGCCCCACGCTCTACCGCTGCCGCGACGGCGCGACCTGGGAACCCGTACCGGGACAGCCGGAAGGCCCGGCGGCGCGCACACCGGTCCGGGCGGCGTACGACACCACCACGCGCGCCCTGTACGTCACCTTCGCGGACGAGCCGGGGCCCAACGGCCAGAGCGACGGCAGCGTGCACCGGCTCGACACCGCCACCGGCGCCTGGAGCGACGTCACGCCGGTAGCGCCCGGCGGCACCGCCTCCGACGGATCACGTGACACCTTCGGCTACGGCGGCGTCGCCGTGGACGCCCGCCGCCCCGGCACCCTCGTGGTCACGACCAACAACCGGTGGGCCCAGGTCGACACCGTCTTCCGCTCCACCGACGGCGGACGCACCTGGTCGTCGCTGAAGGACCGGGCCGTGCTGGACGTCTCGGAAACGCCGTACCTGCGCTGGGGCGAGCGCGCGCCCAAGTTCGGCTGGTGGATGCAGACCGTCGCCGTCGACCCGTACGACTCCCGCCACATCGTGTACGGCACCGGCGCCACCCTCTACGGCACCCGCGACCTGGTCCACTGGGCCCCCGAGATCCGCGGCCTGGAGGAGAGCGCCGTCCGGCACCTGATCTCCCCGCCCACCGGCAGGGCCCACCTGATCAGCGGCCTCGGCGACATCGGGGTCATGTACCACGACTCGCTGACCGCCTCGCCGTCCCGGGGCATGGCGGACAACCCGGTCTTCGGCTCCGCCACCGGCCTCGCGACGGCGGCCCTGAAGCCCTCGTACGTCGTACGGGCCGGCTGGGCGCCGGACCGCAACGGCGCCTGGTCCGAGGACGGCGGGCAGACCTGGCAGCCCTTCGCCGGCCAGCCGGACATCGCGGCCACGGCGCCGGGGCCCCTCGCGGTCAGTGCCGACGGCCGGGTCCTGCTGTGGTCGTTCGTCCACTGGGACGGCTCGACGCACCCCACCCACCGGTCCACCGACAACGGCGCCACCTGGGCCGAGGCGCCCAGCTTCCCCCGGGGAGCGACCCCGGTCGCCGACCCCGTGAACCCCCGGTGCTTCTACGCCTACGACACCGCTTCCGGGACCGTTCAGCGGTCGGTCGACGCCGGCCTGAGGTTCACCCCCGGCGCCACCGGACTGCCCTCGGGCGACAGCCAGTTCCGGATCGCCGCCGCCCCCGGACGCGAGGGCCACCTCTGGCTTTCCGCCAAGTGGAACGGCCTGTACCGCTCCACGGACGGCGGCCGCACCTTCACCAAGGTCGCCAGCTGCTGGGCCTCGTACACCCTGGGCTTCGGCAGAGCGGCCGAGGGCGCCGGATACCCGGCGCTCTTCCAGGTCGGCGCCACGGGCGAGCAGACGGCCGTGTTCCGCTCCGACGACGAGGCCGCCTCCTGGATCCGCGTCAACGACGACGACCACCAGTGGGGCTGGATCGGGGAGACGATCACCGGCGACCCACGGATCCACGGCCGCGTGTACCTCGGCACCAACGGACGCGGCATCCAGTACGCCGACCCGGCCTGACCCCGGTCGGCCCGCACCCCTCCTGCGACGAAGCGAGTGACGGCATGCCCTCCCTGAACGACGCCACCGGGGGCCGCATCCTGTTCGGCGGCGACTACAACCCCGAGCAGTGGCCCGAAGACACCTGGCCCGACGACGTACGGCTGATGAAGGAGGCGGGGGTCACCTCCGTCACCGTCGGCGTGTTCTCCTGGTCGCGGATCGAACCGCGCCCGGGAGTACGCGACTTCGGCTGGCTCGACCGGCTGCTGGACCTGCTGCACCGGCACGGCGTCGGAGTCGTCCTCGCCACCCCCACCGCCGCACCGCCGCCGTGGATGGGAGCGAGGCACCCCGAGACCCTGCCGCGCGGGGAGGACGGATCGGTGATCTGGTACGGCTCGCGCCAGCACTTCTGCCCCAGCTCACCCGTCTACCGGGGGTTCGCGACAGCCCTCACCGAAGACCTCGCCGCGCGCTACGGCGGCCACCCGGCCCTGCGGATGTGGCACGTCAACAACGAGTACTGCACGTTCTGCTGGTGCGACGAGACCGCACGGCACTTCCGGCGCTGGCTGCGCGAGCGCTACACGACCACCGACGCGCTCAACGAGGCGTGGGGCACCGCCTTCTGGAGCCAGCGCTACGACGACTGGCAGGAGATCATCCCGCCGCGCAGGGCCCAGTACCTGCGCAACCCCGCCTGCACCCTCGACTTCCGGCGCTTCACCTCCGACGCGCTCCTGGAGTGCTACAGCGCCGAACGGGACATCGTCGCGGCGCACACCCCGCACATCCCGGTCACGAGCAACTTCATGCCGTTCTGGACCGGTCAGGACGCCTGGAAGTGGGCGGGGGAGGAGGACGTCGTCTCCGTCGACATCTACCCGGACCCCGCCGACCCGCTCGGGGGCCAGTACGGCGCGATGATCCAGGACATGACCCGCTCCCAGGCACGCGGACCGTGGATGGTGATGGAGCAGGCGCCCGGCGCGGTCAACTTCCGGGGCGTCAACCATCCCAAGCCGCGTGGCCTCGGCCGCCTCTGGTCCCTCCAGGCCGTCGCCCGGGGCGCGGACGCCGTGTGCCACTTCCAGTGGCGGCAGTCCCGGCAGGGCGCGGAGAAGTTCCACTCGGCCATGGTGTCCCACGCCGGCGAACACGGCCGCACCTACCAGGAGATCAAACGGATCGGCGCCGATCTCGACCGGCTGGGGGAGCGGGTCGCGGGCACCGGCGTCACCGCCGAGGTGGCCCTCCTGCACGACTGGAACTCCTGGTGGGCCGACGAGCAGGAGGGCCGGCCGTCCTGTGAGCTGCACTACCCCACGGTCGTACGGGCCTGGCACCGGGCCCTGTGGGACGCGGGCCTGACCACCGACTTCGCCCACCCCGAGCACGACCTGAGCGCCTACCGGCTGGTCGTCGTCCCGCACCTGTACCTGCTCACCGACACGGCCGTCGACAACCTCGTCGCCTTCGTGTACGGCGGCGGCACCCTGGTCTCCGGCTTCCTGACCGGCGTCGCGGACGGGGACGACCGCATCCGGCCGGGCGGCATGGACGCACGCCTGCGCGACCTGTTCGGCATCGCCGTCGTCCACGAGTGGTGGCCGATGAAGGCCGGCGAGGCGGTGGAATGCGACGGCTTCCGCGCCTTCGACGGCACGGTGTGGGCGGAGGAACTGGAAGCGTCCACCGCTGACGCCGTCGCCGTGTACCGCGGCGGCGAACTCACCGGCCTGCCCGCCGTCCTGCGCGACGGCCGCGCCTGGTACGTCTCCACCCTCCCCGAACCGGCGGCCCTGTGCGCACTGCTGACCGAGATCGCGGACGCGGCGGACGTGCGGCCCGTCCTGGCGGACCGGCCCGCAGGACTGGAGGCCGTACGCCGCGGTGGCCTGCTCTTCCTGCTGAACCACGCGCCGGGACCAATCACGGTCACCGTGCCGGGCCACCACCTGGACCTGCTCTCCGGCCGCCGGACCGACGGAACGGTCCGCCTCGAACGCCATGGCGTGGCCGTCCTGGAGGAAGGGCGGCCGTGAGGCACGGGACGTGGGAGCCGGAACCCGCGGTCCGGTGGGAGGACGCCTACCTCAGCGGCAACGGCCGGCACGGCGCCATGGTCTTCGGCGACCCGGCCGACGAACGCGTCGTCGTGACCCACCACACGCTGGTCCGCCCCAACGGCAGCGAGCACCTGGGACCGCCCGCCCTGGCCGCCGAACTCCCGGCTCTCCAGGACGCCTTGCTGGCAGGTGACACCACGGCGGCGGAGCGCTTCGGCGCCGGGCATCCGCTGGTGTGGGTGCAGCCCTTCCACCCCGCCTTCCAGGTCGGTGTACGGCGCGCCGCACACCGATCGCGGGACTACCGCAGGCACGTCGACTTCACCACGGGCGTCGCGAGCGCCGTGGACGGCGACTGGCGCGGCGACGTCTTCGTCTCCCGCGCCGACGACGTGATCGTGCACCGGACGAGCACCCGGCCGGGCGGCCTCAGCGCCGGCGTACGGCTCGACGAACGCCTGCCGGGACTGCCCGAAGGGCTCCGCTTCAGCCGTACGTCGACTGTCGACGGCGGCGAGCACGGCGCCACGGCGGTACTGGTCCTGCGCACCGACTACGCGGACGGACGGACCGCCTTCACGGGCACGACCGTGGTGGCCGTCACCGGCGGCCGCACGGCGCCCACCTCCGCCGGGCTGCGGGTGACCGGTGCGTCCGCGCTGCTTCTCCTGACCCGGGTGGAGCGGCACCCCGCGCGGCTGGACCCGGCCGCGGACCAGGAAGCCGCACTGCGGGCGCTGCTCGCCCCGCCCCCACGCGGCACCGCCCGCCCGGCCACCGCGTCCCCGCCGCCGGACACGCCCACCGTGCCGCGGGACACGCCCACCGTGCCGCGGGCCACCCCCACCGCGCCGAACACCCCCACCGCGCCGCCGGGGATCGCCTCCGTGCCGCCGGCCACCACATCCGCACCGCCGCCGGACACCTCCGCCGAGGTCTACGGCCGGCTCCTCGCGCGTCACCTGCCCCGTCACCGTGACGCCTACCTCCGCGCCGAGCTCACCCTGACGGCCGATGCGGCGGAAAGAGCCCTGCCGGGAAGCGCTCTGCTGCGCCTGCCCGACAGCCCGGCGCTCCTCGAACGGCTCTTCGCCGCCGGCCGCTACCACCTGCTGTCGTCCAGCGGCCTCCTGCCGCCCCGCCTCACCGGCCTGTGGACGGGCGACTGGGACACCGCATGGTCCGGCGCGTTCACCACCAACGCCAACCTCAACCTGCAGATCTCCTCGGCCGCCGCCGGGGCGCTCCCCGAGGTGTCGCAGGCCCACGCGCGGCTGGTGTACGGCCAGTTGTCCGACTGGCGCGACAACGCCCGGGCGATCTTCGGCGCGCGCGGGATCGTCGCGCCCTCGCACACGGACGGGGAGAGCGGCCACACCCGCCACTTCGAACGGGCCTATCCGCTGCACCTCTGGACAGCGGGCGCCGACTGGCTGCTCCAGCCCCTGGTCGACGACGTCCTCACCGGCGGCCGGCCCGACCCCCGTCTGCGACCCGCCCTCGTCGAAGTCGCGCAGTTCTACGAGGACTTCCTCGTCCGGTCGGGACCCGGCGGCCGCCTCGCCGTGGTCCCCTCGTACTCGCCGGAGAACCGCCCCGCCAACGCCGGCTGGGGCACGGTCGACGCCACGATGGACATCGCCGCCGCCCGGCACGCCCTCACCACCGCCGCCGCGTTCGCCCCCGACCACCCGAGCGCCCCCCACTGGCGGGCACTCGCAGAGCGCCTGCCGCCCTACCGCGTCAACGAGGACGGCGCCCTCGCCGAATGGGCCCGCCCCGGGCTGGCGGACACGTACGACCACCGCCACCTCAGCCACCTGTACCCGGTGTGGCCGCTGGACGACATCACCCCCCACGACACCCCCGCGCTCGCCGCCGCCGCACACCGGGCCCTGGCACTGCGCGGCGCCGAGAACGACTCGGCGCACGGCCACCTGCACACCGCACTCGTCGCCGCCCGGCTGCGCGACCGGCGTCTCGCGAGCCGGGCTCTGGGCCGGGTGCTGGGCGGCGACTTCTTCCACGCCTCGCTGATGAGCTCCCACTACCCGGGCCGGGACGTCTACAACGCGGACGCGGCGCACGCACTCCCCGCCGTACTCGTCGAGTGCCTCGTCCAGTCGGCCCCCGACCGCCTGGTATTGCTGCCGGCGGTGCCGCCGGGGTGCCCGGCCGGATCCCTGCGCGGCGTCCGCACCCGGTTCGCGGCCCGGCTCGACCTGACCTGGTGCGACGAGTACGCCACCGCCGCGATCACGTCACCGGCCGACCGGACGATCGAAGTGGTCACTCCGGTCGGCCGCTTCCCCCTGACCCTCGTCGCCGACGAGACACACGTCCTCTCCGTCCCCGGGACGACGTGACCCCCACCCGGAAGGGATTCCATGGAAGGCACAGCACACACCGCACACGCACCCCGCCGTACACGCCGCCGCCCCGGCCTCGCCGCGCTCCTGGCCCCGCTCCTCGCGATGTTCGCCGTCGTCGGTCTCGCGTCCGCCCCCGCCCACGCGGCCGTCTGGCACTCCTCCGACCGCTGGGGCACGTGGAACAGCGGCGGATACACCCTCTACAACAACATCTGGGGCTCCGGGGCCGGCGCCCAGACCATCTGGGCCGACTCGGCCACCGACTGGGGCGTGTGGGCCGACCACCCCGGCACCGGCGGGATCAAGTCCTACCCCAACGCGAAGAAGGTGGTGAACCGCAGGATCAGCGCGCTGTCGTCGCTCAGCTCCCACTACAGCGTCTCCGTCCCGGCCTCGGGCGCGTACACCACCTCGTACGACATCTGGGACACCGCCTACGACCACGAGATCATGCTGTGGGTCAACCGGACCGGCCCGGTCGGGCCGCTCGGCACGAGCCAGGGCAGGGTCACCCTCGGCGGTCACACGTGGGACGTCTACCGGGGCGACAACGGCTCCAACGCCGTGTACTCGTTCCTGCGCACCGGCAACTCCACGTCCGGCACGGTGAACATCAAGGCCGTCCTCGACTGGCTCAGGTCCTCCAAGGGCTGGATCGGTGACGTCACCATCGGCGACGTGCAGTTCGGTTACGAGATCACCTCGTCACCGGGCGGACTGGACTTCGTCACGCACGACTTCGGCGTCACGGCGAGGTGACACCGCGACCGCGGTGCGACCGGCCCTCCCGCCCGGTCGCACCGCGGTCGTCCGTCACCCGGTGACCGGCAGCCGGGCCCCGTCGCGCAGGAAGAGCGGGATCCGGTCCAGCGGCGCGTCGACCGTCACGGTGTCCCCGCCCGTGTACGTCTCGCCCGTCCACGCGTCCGTCCACCGCGCCCCGGCCGGCAGGTACGCCGTACGGCTGGTCGCCCCCGCGTCGAGGACCGGGGCCACCAACAGGTCGGGCCCGAAGAGATAGGCGTCCGCGACACCCCACGCCCGATCGTCCCTCGGGAACTCCATGAACAGCGGGCGCATCGGCGGCAGTCCCTCCTCGTGGGCCGCGCGCATCTGCTCCAGTACGTACGGCTGCAGGCGCTCACGCAGCCCCAGGTACCACGAGAGAATCTTCCCGGCCCGTTCCCCGTACGACCACACCTCGTTCGGCCCGCCCGTCATGGCGGGGCCGAGCGGCATCCCCGGGTCGCGGAAGCCGTGCAGCCGCATCAGCGGGGACAGCGCGCCGAACTGGAACCACCGGACCATCACCTCCCGGTACGCCTCGTCGTCCGGGTCGCCGCCGTGGAAGCCGCCGATGTCGGTGTTCCACCACGGGATGCCGGACAGGGACGTGTTCAGGCCGGCCGCGACCTGCCGCCGCAGGGTGGCGAAGTCGGTGCCGATGTCACCGGACCACAGGGCCGCCCCGTAGCGCTGACTGCCCGCCCACGCCGAGCGGTTGAGGGTGACGATCTCGCTCTCGCCCGCCGCCACCATCCCCTCGTAGAAGGTACGGGCGTTCTCCCGCGGATAGAGATTGGCGACCTCCTGGCCGGGCCCCGCGTGATAGCGCAGATTGGCGGAGAAACCGGGCTTGAGCTCCGGCTCGCAGGCGTCCAGCCAGAACGAGCGGATCCCGTACGGTTCGAGGTAGTTCTCCCGCACTCTGGACCAGACGAACGCGCGCGCCGCCGGGTTCGTGGCGTCGTAGAAGGCCACCTGCACGGGCTCGGCGACCTCCTTGTCGGGCCAGTCGGCGTGTGCCATCGGGCCGTACTCCGTACCGATGAAGTAGCCCCGCTGCTCCATCGGCACGTGGTTCTCGCTCAGCGGCGACACCGACGGCCACACCGAGACGACGAGCCTGATGCCGAGTTCGTCCAGCTCGCGCGTCATGGCAGCCGGGTCGGGCCACTCGGCCGGGTCGAACTTCCACTCGCCCAGGTGGGTCCAGTGGAAGAAGTCGCAGACGATCACGTCGATCGGCAGCCCGCGCCGCTTGTACTCGCGGGCCACCGCCAGCAGTTCCTCCTGCGTGCGGTAGCGCAGCTTGCACTGCCAGAATCCGGCCGCCCACTCCGGCAGCATCGGGGTGCGGCCCGTCACGGCCGAGTAGCGCCGCTGGGCCTGCGACGGGTCGCCCGCGGTGATCCAGTAGTCGATCTGGCGCGCGCTGTCGGCCACCCAGCGCGTCCCGGTGCGCGCCAACTCCACCCGCCCGACGGCGGGGTTGTTCCACAGCAGGGTGTAACCGCGGCTGGAGGTGAGGACGGGGACGCTGACCTCGGCGTTGCGCTGGATCAGGTCGACGACCGCCCCCTTCTGGTCGAACAGGCCGTGCTGGTGCTGGCCGAGACCGTAGAGCCTCTCGCCCTCGTAGGCGGCGAAGCGCTGCTCAAGACGGTGGTACCCGTTGCCGTTGGGGGTGTAGAGGCGGGGGCCGGGCCACCAGAAGTGCGCGCGTTCCTCCGCGAGGAGTTCCCGCCCGTCGTCGGTGGCGGTGAACCGCAGCATGCCCTCGGCGTCGATCCCGGCGGTGATCGCCCCGTTGACCAGCGTGCCGGAGTGGGCGTCCGCCTTGACGGCCGCGTCGGACACCGGGGGCACGTCGAGGAGCGCCCCCGGAAGCGCTTCGAACAGCGGGCCGCCGATGCGCGCGCGGACCCGGACGGCGTCGGGCCCCCACGGCTCGATGCGCACGGTCTCCTGACGTCCGCTCCATTCCAGAACGCCGTCGCGCTCCCGGACGGTTCCTGCGGTGGGCGACGACTGGGCGAGGCCGGGTGACTGGTCCACGGGCGAAACTCCTGGGCGTGAGAGGGCACACGAAGAGCGCTATGGAAGAGCTGCGGGGGAGTGGCGGAGGGGGGCGGACGCTGAACGGTGGGCAACGGGGCGCAGGCGCCGGGCTGTGCGGCGTTCCCGATGCCGGAACGGTCTCCGCTTCCTGGACGGTTTCAGGCTCCTGGGCCGGGCAGTTGCGTGCAGAGCCCCCGGCTCCGGGGCTCAGGCGGAGACGGGCGCCGGACCGCTGCTGGAACGTACGACGAGTTCCGGCTCCAGGAGGACGACATCGTCGTCGCCCCGTCCTTCGATCTTGGCCACCAGCTGTTCGACGGCCTGCCGCGCCATCTCGCGCGCGGGAATGGTGACGGAGGTCAGCCGGACCGATCCCTGGAGCGCCACCTGCTCCGGGCAGATGGCGACCACCGAGATGTCCTCCGGCACGGCGCGCCTGTCCTGGCGCAGCAGGCTGAGCAGAGGCTCCACGGCCTGTTCGTTCTGCACCACGAAGCCCGTGATGTCAGGGCGTTCGGTGAAGATCTGCCCGAGGGCGCCGACGACGGCCGTGTACGTACCCTCGCAGGGGCGGTGCAGCACGCGCAGGCCGAGCTGCCGCGCGCGGCCCCGCAGCCCGTCGATGGTCCGCTCCGCGAAGCCGGTCTTGCGCTCGTACACCGCCGGCGCTTCCCCGATCACGGCGATCTCGCGGTGTCCCAGCCCGGCCAGGTGCTCCGCGCAGAGCGCGCCGGCCCGGGCGAAGTCGAGGTCCACACAGGTCAGGCCGGTGGTCTCGGCCGGCAACCCGATGAGCACGGCGGGCCGGCCGCTCTCCCGGAGCAACGGGAGCCGGGCGTCGTCCAGTTCCACGTCCATCAGGATGATGGCGTCGGCCAGGCCGCTGCCCACCACGCGGCGCACAGCGGCGGGCCCCTCCTCGCCGGTGAGCATCAGCACGTCGAACCCGTGCTCACGGGCATGGGTGGCGACCGCGATGGCGATCTCCATCATGACCGGTACGTACATGTCCGTGCGCAGCGGCGTCATCAGGGCGATGATGTTGGACCTGCTGCTCGCCAGGGCCCGCGCCCCGGCGTTGGGGTGGTATCCGAGCTCCTTGATGCTGTGCTCGACCCGTTGCTTGGTGACCGCGGAGATGGTCCTCTTGCCGCTGAGGACGTAGCTCACCGTGCTGGCGGAGACTCCGGCATGCTGCGCCACGTCGGCAAGGGTGACCATCTGATCTCCAGGTGATGAAGCGCTTCGACAGCGCACTGTGCACCGGTCTCTTGGCTGGTCGTTCACAGTAATGCGGCCAAGTGGAGGCTGTCCAGAGCTCGAATCGAAGCGCTTCGATATGGTCCCGTGAAACAGGTGGTTCGGTGCGGCCGCCGGGCCCGTCCGCCGCAGGCCCGGCAGCCGCACCGCCAGGGGAGCGGAATCCCCCCGCTTCCGGTCCGCCGGCGTACGGTCCGGCCGCCCCGGCGGTCAGCCCAGATCCAGCACCAGCTTGCCGACGTTCTCGCCGCGGAAGAGCATCTGCAGCGTCTCGGGGAAGTCGTCCACGGTTCCCTTCACCACGTGCTCCTTGACCTTGAGCCGGCCGTCGCCGATCCACCCCGCGATCTCCTGCGCGGCCTGTGCGTAGCGCTTGGCGTAGTCGAAGACCACGAAGCCCTCCATGCGCGCGCGGCGGACGAGCAGGGTCAGGTAGTTGGACGGGCCCTTGACCGGCGTCGCGTTGTTGTACTGGCTGATCGCGCCGCAGACCACCACACGGGCGTGCATGGCCAGCCGGGTCAGCGCCGCGTCGAGGATCTCCCCGCCGACGTTGTCGAAGTAGACGTCGATGCCGTCGGGGGTCTGTTCGCGCAACGCGCGCTTGACGTCGCCGGCCCGGTAGTCGATCGCCGCGTCGAAGCCCAGCTCGTCGGTGAGCAGCGCGCACTTCTCGGGTCCGCCGGCGATGCCGACGACGCGGCACCCCTTCACCTTGGCGATCTGTCCGACCATGGTGCCGACCGCGCCCGCCGCGCCGGAGACGACGACGGTCTCCCCCTCCTTGAGGGCGCCGACGTCGAGCAGGCCGAAGTACGCCGTCATGCCGGGCATGCCGAGAGCGCCGAGGTACGTCGAGGGCGGCGCGAGCGAGGTGTCGATCTTCAGTGCGCCCTTGCCGTCGGAGACGACGTGCTCCTGGACCCCGAACGTGCCGACGACGTGATCGCCCGGCTTGAAGTCGGGGTGCTCGGAGGCGGTCACCTCGACGACCGACCCGGCCCGCATCACTTCGCCGAGCCCGACGGGCGGGAGATAGGACGGACGGTCGTCCAGCCAGCCGCGCATCGCCGGGTCCAGTGATATGACGCGGGTCCTGCCGGCGAACCGGCCGGGACCGGGAGCCTCGACCGGTACGGAGACGTGTTCCCAGTCGGTGGCCTTGACGTCACCCTCGGGGCGGGCCGCCAGGCGGATCTGGCGGTTGGTAGCAGACATGGAGCCTCCCTGATCGTCCATCAACCCCACGACCATACCGACCAGTAGGTACGCCTGTGTCTGTGATCTGCGCCACTTGCGCTCCGCGCCCCGGCTCGGCACGAGCAGCGTTGGCTCCGGACCGCCGCCGGGGCGGCTGTCGGGGCGACCGGCGCGGCTGCGTCTGCAGTCCCGGTTCCACCGCACGGCCGATTCCTCGACCTTCTGACGCCGACGGGGACTGTCAGTGCGGTCGGCTACCTTCGGAGCATGTCGATCACCGCACAACTGCGCGACTCGGTGAGCCTGCCGGGTGGGGGCGCACTGGTCAACGGGTTCGCCTTCGAAACCCGCGGAAGCGGGCCGAGCCGCGCCCTCCTGTGGAACGGGCATGAGCTCGAGGTCTACGACCTGTACGACATCTTCGCGGGGGAACGGGCGCCGGCCGCCGTCTTCCCCGCGCCCTGGCCCGGGTGGGACCGCGGCGCCCACTCGGTGAGCCCCGACGACACGTTCGCGGTGTTCTCCGGCCAGCGCGCGGTTCGGGCCGTCGGCGTGGGAGGCCGGACGCTGTGGGAGTACCGGCACGGTTGCTGGGGGTCCGAGACCGACCATCCGCACACGGGGGACGAGCAGCAGGTGTGCCGCGGCCTCGAGCACGGCTCATGCCGGGTCTCCGACGACGGCCGGCTCGTCTGGGCGCACGTCGTGGTCGAGCCCGCGGTGGGGGACCGGCAGGAGCGCTGGGTCGTCCTGGACGCCAGGAACGGAAACGAACTGGCCCGGCTGCCGCTGGACAGCGCGGCCTCCGGCTCACAGCACCTCTCCCACCCCGACGGTGTCCACATGGGTCTGTGCATCGGCATGGGACAGGACGGCGTCCTGCTCCACTGGGCGCGCTGGGACGGTCGGGTACTCACCGGCTGGAATCTCAACGACACCATGGACCGCATCCTGGCGGACGCCCACCCGGCGCATCCGGGCTTCCTGACGGTCGAACACTCGGGAGAGGACCTGGCCCTGCACGCCCTGGACGGCACCGTGCTCGCCGAGGCGGCGCTCGAACCGGCCGACGACGAGGACCCGCCCCGCTGGGACTACGGCTGCGGATTCGTCGACGCCGACACCGTCATCGCCTCCACGGTCGACGCCGACGAAGACCCGGAACAAGCCCGCCACTGGCTGCTCGACGCCCGCACGCTGGAGATACAGGGAACGGTCACGTATCCCGCGGGCCCCGTCGACAGCTACGTACGCCCGCTCGGCGACGGAACCTGGCTCACCTACGACGACACGACCGAAACCCTCCACCGCTGGACCGGGACTCCCTCCGGCCCGAACCCGCACTGAACCACCAGCCGTCCTCGGCCCTCGCCGGCCCGCGCCCCGAGGGCGGCAGCAGCGGACGGACGGCCCGCAGCGCGAGGCCGGTCCACGCCTTGCCCGGCCCTCGCGGACGATGCGGCTCCCGAGGGGTCGGTCCTGCCGTGGGAAATTCTCTTAAGTGCGCCGGGTGTTCGACCCGTTGACGCCCTTACCGGGGGGCCGGAGTCCGGGTGAGGAGGTCCAGGACGGCGGCGGCGGTCCAGCTGAAATGCCTCGTGCCGCAGGCCCGTCCGGTCCGTGGATCGACGTACTCGGCGAAACCGGACGCGCCGGCCGTGTCCAGCACGGCCTGCCGCACGGTGTCGGCCAGGTCGGTCATGCCGTGCTCCCGCAGCCCCCGCTCCAGCAGCCAGTTGACGTTGAACCAGGCCGGCCCGCGCCAGTAGCGCGAGGTGTCGAACGCCGGGTCCCGCACGTCGAAGCTGGGCACCAGCCGCGTCGTGCTGCCGAGGCCGAAGTGCCGCCCCGTCATGGTCCGCACCAGTGCCCGGGCCACGGACTCCGGCAGGTCGGGGACCACCAGCGGCACCAGGCCGGTGACGCTCTTCTCCGGAAGCGCGGCACCCGTCCGTACGTCCCGGCAGAGGAAGAGTCCGGCGTCCTCGCTCCACAGCCGCCGCGTCAGCGCCGCGGTCAGGCGGCGTGCCCGCGAACGGTGGTGCTCCGCGTCCTCTCCCAGCTCCTGCGCGATGTCGGCCAGGGCGTACTCGGACAGGATGAGCAGGGCGTTGAACCCGGGGTCCTCGACCACGAACGCGTGCTGGGCGCCCTTGTCGCGGTAGCCCCCGTCCCTGTACTGCGCAGCCAGGCTGACGTAACGGCCGTAGTCGAGGTCGGTGGGCCGGTCGGAGGCCGCACCGTGACTCAGGTCGGCCCGGCGGAACGATCCGGCGGGCGCGGGCTCGACCCTGCCGAGCGGCCCGTCCCAACAGGGGCTGTTGTCCATTCCCGACTCCCACGGGTGAAGTACGGCGGCGAGCCCGTGGCCACCGAAGTCGCGGCAGTCGGTCAGATAGTCGTGCCAGGCGGTCAGAGCCGGACGGACTCGCTCAAGGAACCCCCTGCGACGTGACGCGTCCGGATCACTGCGGTGAACCAGCAGGGCGGCCAGCGCGTGTACGGGTGGCTGCACGATGCCGGACGTCTCACGGGCGACGGGCGCGCCCGCTTCCCCGCCTGCGGTGGAGGACCGCCAGAAGTCGGGACCGGGGAAGTACGCCTGGAGCGGCACGGCGGGATTGAACACGATGTGGGGGATGCGGCCGTCGGCCCATTGGGCGGCGAGGAGCGTCTCCAGCTCCTGCTGGGCTCGTTCCGGCGACACGTGACGCAGCCCGATCGCGATGAAGGCGGAGTCCCAGCTCCACTGGTGCGGGTAGAGGCTGAGGGACGGAACCGTCGACGCGCCGGTCCAGTTGTCCGAGAGGACCTGAGCGGCCGCCCGCCGCAGAACGTCCCGGCGCGCGGTGTCAGGAGCGGTGGGAGCGGGTACGGAGACCGGCCCCGCCTGCGCGGGAACGCGGGCACTGAGCGCGGTCGGCGCGGGCAGGGGGAGCTCACTGTCGGTGAGTGCCTCGGGGACGGCTTGCCCGGGGACAAGCGGGTCGCGGGTGACGCCTTCCACTACAGGAGCTCCAGATGCTTGCTTGGGCCGCGCTGGCTAGGCGAAAGGCTACGCACTGGACGTGGGTGAAGCGTACGGGTCGGGAGAGTGATATTTCCGACATTGGCATGGAAGTCGTTGCGGGCTTGGGCATCTGGGGCCAGTGCGACAGGGGTTCTTCCGTAAAGGCGGAAACGCTCGGCCCTTCGTCGCGCCAGGCGTAAAACGCGTGCCCGCCCGTCGCGCGAGACGGAAGCACACGCCCGCCCGCCCGGCCGAGCTCAGCGGCTCCCATGCTCCCGGCCATCGAAGCCCGCCCAGTGATACGGGTCACGTCCGGTGCGGGCTACGCGTAGGGCAATGGGGGCCACTCACTCGCGAGGTCGGCGTGTGGCGCCGCTCACACCCCCGGGGCGTGCCTACAGTGCCCAGCCAGTCGTCCGCAACAGAAGAAGGGCCCCCTGTGCGCTGGGCATACATCGGTTCGTTCACCTCCGGCGGTGGCCGCGGCATCACGGTCGCATCCGTCGACGCGGCGACCGGGGCGCTGACCCCGCGTACGTCGGTCGACTCCGTCGCCAACCCCTCCTGTCTCGCCCTCGACGCGGCGAGCGGAGTCCTCTACGCCGTGAGCGATACGGAGCCGGGCGCGGTCGCGGCCTTCCGTATCGGGTCGGACGGCGGCCTCACCGCCCTCGGCCCTGCGGTGTACGCGGGCGGCCGCGGCCCCACCCACCTCAGCCTGGCCGGCCGACGCCTGCTCACCGCCAACTACGGCTCCGGCAGCGTCAGCAGCTTCCGGACGAACCCGGACGGCAGCATCTCGGGGCCGCCCGCCGTGCTCGAGCACCACGGTTCCGGTCCCGACGGCGAGCGGCAACAGGGGCCGCACGCCCACCACGTGCTGCCGGACCCGAGCGGCCGTTGGGTGCTCACCGTGGACCTGGGCACCGATTCGGTCCGGGTGTGCGCACTCGACGAAGCGTCGGGCGCACTCCGGGTACGGGCGGAAACGCCCCTCCGTGCCGGGTCGGGCCCGCGTCACCTCGCCTTTCACCCGGCCGGCGACGTGGTGTACGTACTGCACGAGCTGGAACCGCAGATGACCGTGTGCCGTTTCGATCCGGCGTCCGGGGAGCTGGAGTCGTTGGCCGAGGTCGCCATCGACCCGGAGGGCGCCGCCGCAGGGGAGCGCCTGTACCCCTCCGTGGTCTCCGTCCCGTCCGACGGGCGCTTCGTACGGGCCGCGGTGCGCGGCGGCAACACGATCCTGACGTACTCCCTCGCCGACGGCGCCGAGAAGCCCCGGCTCACGAGCAGCGCGGAATGCGGCGGGGTGTGGCCGCGCGACCTGGTGGCCGACCCCTCGGAGCGCCGGCTGTACGTGGCCAACGAGTGGTCGGGGGACGTCACATGGTTCGACGTCGACGCGGAGAGCGGCCGGTTGAGCCGCGCCGGCGCGGTGGAGATTCCGGCCGCGGCGTGCGTGGTCTTCGCCTGACCGACGCCGGGGACGTGCCGCTTACGAGGTGCCCTGCGACGACGCGAGTCGGCCTTCGCCGTGCCGCCTTCCTGGCCGTCGGCGCCATGCGGTCGTCCTCAGCCGTCAGCCCTCAGCCCTTGGTCACGGCCTGAGGCCGGGTTGGGGCCGGCTGCCGAAGAAGCGTTACTAAGCGGACCGGTGCGGAGCGCAAGGGCCGGCCCCGCTGCGAAGGCCGACCGCAGGATGCCCGCCCGGGATGGCGCCACGCACACCCGAGGCCGTGCCCTGGCAGGTCCCGTACGCGGGCCGCTTACGTCGCTACGGAAGGCCCGCCCCAGGGTGTGGACGGCCGAGACCGTCGGCTGCCCGGGATGCGGGGGTACGAACACCCCGTGGACCGTGACCTGCGACTGGCATGTGATCACGCCGGCCTGCTCGTGCGGCGTGGTGACGCGAGAGCACGGTCCGACCTTCACGGAAGTTGGAATACTCCTGCGGACGTGTGAATCAGACTCACGGCGGCCAACGTCCGTGCGGGCACGCGCCCTGCGCGGCCGTTCCTACTTGCTGTGCACGATCTGGATCAGATTGCCGCACGTGTCGTCCAGCACCGCTGTGGTGACCGGACCCATTTCCAACGGTGCCTGGGTGAACCGCACCCCGAGCGCGGCCAGTCGGTCGAACTCCGCGTGCACGTCGTCCACGGCGAAGGACGTGGCCGGAATGCCGTCTGCGACCAGCGCCTCCTTGTACGGCTTCACCGCGGGATGACCGTCCGGCTCAAGCAGCAGTTCGGTCCCGTCGGGATCTTCCGGCGAGACCACGGTCAGCCAACGGTCCTCGCCCACCGGGACCTCGGTCTTCTTCACGAAGCCGAGCACGTCGGTGTAGAAGCGCAGGGCCTTCTCCTGGTCGTCGACGAAGACGCTGGACAGATGAATCCTCATGGGGTGCCCTCCGGTGCATCTGACCTGAGCCACCGTGTGGCGATGCGCTCAAGGGGTTCGGTGTTCAGATCGTGGAACTTGTAGCGGCCCTCGCGTCGCGAGAGAACCAGCCCAGCGGATTCCAGTACGGCCAGGTGCTGGCTGATCGCCTGGCGGGACAGCCCCAGGCCGTGCTTGGTCACCAGTCGCGTGCAGATCTCGAACAGGGTCTGGCCGTCCTGCTCCGTCAGCTCGTCCAATATGCGCCGACGTGTGGGATCGGCCAGCGCTTTGAAGACGTCTTCCGCCATGACTCCACCATAGGCAAGTGACTGCTTGCCTATCAAGTCGGACGCGCGCCGCCCCGGCCTGATGCGACGGGAAGACTCCGGCCGCGTGCGGGGGCGGACCGCCAAGAGGTGCCGTTTCTCGGATTGACAACCGCGCCACGGGGAAGTCGCGTACCCAGACGTACACGCCTGGCCCAGAATTATTCAGATTTTACGAAGGTGAGAGCCCGTGACCGCTGAGACGCGCAACCTCAACGTAGAAGTCGAGATCCCCGACCCCGACACCGCGGTCATGACGGTCGGCGGCGATCTCGACTTCGACACGTCGACGCTGCTCAACCATCACCTGGCCAATCAGATCGCCCATGGGCGGCGTCACCTGGTGCTGGATCTCTCCGGTCTCGACTTCATCGACTCGTCGGGCTTGAACGTCCTGGTCAAGGCCAATCGCGAGACGCGGCTCGCCAACGACCACCTTTACCTTGTCGCACCCGCCCCTGCCGTCCGTCGGCTGCTGGAGATCACGGGCATGAGTGCCGTCACCCCTACGTGTGCCACGGTCGAGGAGGCGCTCGCCGCCCGCTCCAGGACGGAGGCGCGGGCGGCGGAGGCGCCGGCGGCCTTCTGATCTACGGCTTCCGCTCACCGGCGGCGCGGAACAGGTCACGGGCTCGACGCCCGAGCCCGCCGCTGCCCGGCGGTCCGAGGGACGTCGGACCCGCCGGGCAGTTACGGGTTGTGCTGTCGGCAGGGCCTCTACCCCGCGTACGTCTCGTACTCGGCGACCTGCGGCGTGCCGTTCGAGCTGGTGATCTCGAAGGTGACCTTGTTCAGCGTGGTGCGGGGAAGGGTGATGGCGCCCGCGCCGCTGCCGGTGGTCAGGACGGCGCCGGTGTCACCGTTGACGACCCTCCAGGAGCCGATCCGGCCCGCGGCGGCTGACGCCTCCCTGATGTTGATCTTGGACACCGTGGTGGGGGAGCTCCACTTGATCGAGACGGCGCCGGTCGACCCCGCCGGCGACCAGTAGGTGCTCATGTTGCCGTCCCGCACGCTGCCGTAGCTGGTGCCGTCGGCCTTGCTGGAGCCGTCCGAGCCGGCCCCGATGCTGAGGTTGGTTCCGCCGGGCTGGGTCGGGGTGGGGGTGGGCGTGGGGGTAGTGGGTCCGGGCGTGGGGTTCGTCGGTGTCGGTGTCGGTGTGGGCGTGGGCGTCTGGGGCGAGCAGCTGCCGTCCGACACACGGAGACCCTTGTTGGCGCCCGCTGTCTGACTCACGACGCTCGGCACGCAACTGGCCGCGTCGAGGGAGTAGGAGTAGGGGATGCTGACAGTAGTGTTGGACTGCGGATTCGGGCCGGCCGGGTTGTGCTCGGCGCTGCGGGGGGACCAGGTGACGTTGTCGAAGATGTTGCCGCTGACCTGCCAGTACCCGGCCGCGTCGGTGTAGAAGGTGCCCAGGACGTCCTTCGAGTCCTTGAAGTGGTTGTTGTCCACCTTGGCGCGCGCTCCGGCGCGGGAGTTGATGCCGGACTCGTTCAGCTTCACGTACGAGTTGTTGTAGATGTGCGCAGTGCCGCCACGCAGCAGGGGGGCGCGGGAGTCGATGTTGTCGTACAGGTTGTGGTGATACGTGATGAAGCCGTTCGAGAGGTCGCTCTCACTGGACCCGACGAGACCACCGCGTCCGGAGTTGCGCAGGATGCTGTAGGAGAGGGTCACGTACTGCGTGTTGTCCTTCATGTCGAAGAGGCCGTCGTACCCCTCCGACTCGCCACCGGACGCCTCCAGGGTGACGTGGTCGACCCAGACGTTCCGGACGTTGCTCTCCATGCCGATGGCGTCACCGCCATTGGATATGGGCGAGCCCGACTTCTTGACGTTCCGCACGGTCACGTTCTGAATGATGATGTTGCCGGCGTCGCGGATGTGGATGCCCAACTGGTCGAAGACGGCTCCGCTGCCGACGCCGACGATCGTGACGTTTCTGATCTGCTTGAGCTCGATGACGCCGTCGGCGGTGCTGCAACTTGTGCCCGAAACCTTGCTGGTGTTGCCGTGGTTGATGGTCCCCTCCACCTGGATGGTGATCGGGGTGGTGCTACTGGCCCGGCCGCACAGGGCCGCGTGGATCGCGGTCCCGGTAGTGGCACGCACGGTCTGCCCGCCCGCACCGCCTGTGGTCCCGCCGTTCTGGGTCGCGTAGCCGGTGGCGCTGCTCGTCGCCGCCGACGCCTCGGGCGTGGACAACACCATGCCTGTGCCGGCCGCGAGGGCCATCGTGGCCAGTGCCGCGCAGAGTTGCAGTGTGACTGGTCGCCTCATGCTCGTCTCACCTTTCGTCTTCGTCGTTGAATGACAGGTGTTGCTGCTGAGTGGTGCCGTGGTCGTTTGGGCAGCTCTGTACGCCGAAGTGGCCGACACTGCCGTAGGGGTGGGCCCGGCTGCGGTGCTCCGGCTGACTGCCGAACGATGCCGCTCGTCGCTGCAATGTCCGTATCAGCAGGCCCTGTTGGGGGAAGGAGGCCTGCCTGCACAGACGATCGTCGAGCTGAGCGGTGTGACCGGCGACCACCTACTGGTGGCAGTCGCCGATGGTGTGACGGTGCGGGACGGTGCGGTGTTTCTTGTTGTTGTGTGCGTCCTTCGTTCCATGGCACGTCGATGTCCGCAGTGGGACCGAACGCGCGGACCGGTGGCCGCTCACGCGCAACGCCGCAGCGGGTGCCGCGACGCACTCCGGACGGAGGGAAGTACGTGGTGCAGAAAGCGCTTTCTTGCTCGGAGGATAGGGCGGCCTCTGTTGAACTGGCAAGGTTCTGAACAAGCTCCGTTCCGCTTGCCGCGTCACCGTCCTGCCGGGGCCTCACGGGGTCGGCCCGGCCGGCTTCAGCGCCGCCATCGACGGGAGGGTGCGGGGTATCGGCCGTGCCGTTCAAGGGCGGCCCCGGCGACCGCCGTACTGAGCAGGACAGTCATCCGCAGGAACCGGCCGGCTACAACCAGGCGTTGAGCGAGCCTGCGGCTCACGTGGCGTGCTGGAGGCGTCGCTGGTGCCCGCTTCGGCCGGCAAGGGCTCACAGCGAGTCGGCGCGCCAACCACGAAGGGGGGCGAGGATGCGGCGCCGTGGCCGCCACCAGTCGACGTACCTCTCGCACTCCGTCACCGCGTGCACCACAATCGCGCGGTGACGGGAGTAGCAGCCTCCTGTCTCGCTGTTGATCACGACAGGTCCCAGCCGCCGCAGAATGGAGATGGCATGACCGACACCCCGTCCTCACGTTTCCTGCGCGGCGTCCTGCGTGCCGACTCCTTCACGGCGTCGTCAGCCGGGACGATGGTCCTGGTCGCCGCCCTGCTCGCGCTCGTCTCCACCGACACCGTCGCGGGTGTCGTCGCTGCGGCATTCTTTTTCGCCGCCTGGGTGGCCGTTGGCTGGACCGGCCGGAGACATCAGCGGCTCAGTGAAGGGACCGGTCGGTCGAAGACGGATGAGGCCACGAGGTGCCGACGGTTCGCTTCGTCGGCGGTCGGTCGCGGGCCCCTGGCATCGTTAACTGCCGAAGTTGGCGTCGGAGGTGAGGCCCTCTACGAAGGAGTGGAAGTCCGGAGCGAGGGCCAATTCTGGGATGCCGTCCGCGTCGAACCAGGCAACCGACGGCTCGCCCTGCCGGCCGCAGGTCCGGTAATCCAGCGCTATCCAGTAGTGGCCGCCACCTGAGATCGGCACTACGTCCGTGGGCAGGCCCCATTCCTCGACGAGGTACGGGCTGTCGAGCAGGCAAAGGGACTGCTCACAGCGGCCGATGCCCATCACGAAGTCGAAGGGGACGTGATCAGGAGCCCATGAGGTGGGCCGGCTTGTCGGGAAGGCGGCCAAACTGGGTGCGACCGGCCCGCCATCCTGTTCGCTGAGGAGGTCGAGCAGGGAGCTGGGAAGTGCGACGCCCAGCAGGCGCTCGGCCTCCGCGATCGCTTGGTCGGTCAGCGGAGGCCGCACCTGTGCGTCCCCGCGGGTGTCCCGAACGGGTGCACCACATCCTCACCGTGTGCCATGAGCTCATCGTAGGAGCCGGGTCCGACAGTGGACCTTGGGGGCCCGGCCGGTGAAGCACCCTGCTCACGACGCCACTGGCCACTGAGCGTCGCGACATCGGCTCGTCTTCACTCCTGCGGACTGCCCGCACTTGGTGATCCCGCCGGGACAAAGAAACTCAGCCGGTAGGTGGTCGGCTGTGCCAGTCGCCCACAGAACATGTCCAGGCGCGCTGTCGACCAGTCAATTCGCTGCTCCGTGGAACGCAACCGGTGGAGGTGGGCGCGCCATTCCGACTCGTCCTGCGTCTCGAAGACGACCTCCCAGTGACCGGCGTCGGGACGATCGACTACTCGTCCGCTCCGGCCCCCTTGTCGCCGCTTCCTCTTTCGTTGTCCTGGCACCGGTTCAGCATCGCTGTCCCAGTCCTGTCCCGGGAAGGCCGCTGGCAGTTCCGTGGACGACTGGCCACCCGGCTGGTCCGGGAGGGGACGCGGTGTCGGGGGCGCGTTCCGCTGCCCGGCCGACCGGTACGCGACCCGGGCGAGGTCGCACACCGCCCCGGCGCGGCGGCGCACCCTGACGAAGCGGATCATGCTTGGTGCGGCCGGCACCCTCGTCAGGACCCGATCGAGGGACCAGTACCTGCACCCCGTACGCGGCACTGGACCGTGAGACGGCCACCTCATCAACCAGTTGTGGACCGGAACCGCCTGGTGGCCGAACCGATGTCACCCGCTGAGCCAGCCCCGCAGCAGTCGGCTCACCGTCGGCATGGCCGCGTACGTCATCAGCACGTTGTAGACGCAAGCGATGACCGCGCCGGCCACGGCCACCGGAAGTGCGGTCAGGTGGGGGACCAGGAGGTAGCCGCCGAGCAGCGTGATCGGGTAGATCGCCAGGGTGGCGCTGACGGCCATCTTCCATCGGGGTGGCGCGGGGCGGGTCGACCCGGGCTTGGCGAACCAGGTCTCCATGCCGGTCAGCGTTCGCCGGGCTATCTCCATGTGACGGTGACCCTCGCACTGGGCGAACCACGCCGCCCGTTCCGGGGACTCCTGCCAGAGGCGGCAAGCCTCCGCGTCACGGAAGCGATGGACGAGGAACCAGGGAGCACCGTCACCCGACGAGCGGAACAAACCGTGACCCAGGTGCCCGGGGAAGCGCGACGCGCTGTCGAGGATGCCCCTCGCCCACCGCTCGAAATCCGCCTCGTGACCCGGCTCGACCTGGCGGGCTATCAGCAGGGTCACCTCGTCGCTGTCGGCGGGGACACTGGTGTGCTCAAGGCTGGGTGCAGACACGTGTTCGTTCTCCTCGTACTCGTGTCGCGCCCATGGACACCCTACGGCCCGATGCGCCGGGTCCTGCCCTGGCCCACGTGCTCAGTCGTCGGGCCTTGGGGCGAAGCGGCTGTGGCAGCGGCGCGCGAGGAGGCTGTGTCGGCATCTACCCGTACCTGGGCGCGGCCAGGGTCGTCGGCCGCCGCTCGGCGTAGCCGGAGCAGGCCGCGGCGTGACGCGAACGATCACACGCATGCCTCACGCGACCCGCCGGCGGCATATGACAGCCTCCAGCATTTCCCCCCTCTGGCGATCTACTCTGCGGTCACCACGCCCCGATAAACGGGGTTATTCAGTCACAATCGATCGAAAAACGACCTGGAGGAAGAGATGGCCAGCCCGCAACAGCCGTTCGGCACCGTCGTCAGCGGCATCGGCGTGAATCTGCGCAAGTACCCCAGCACCGATTCCGCGATCATCGGGACACGCGCTCACCATGCCCAGATCGGCCTGCGGAGCAAGGTCCGCGCCCAGGTCATCGACGGCAACGGCATCTGGTACCTGCTGCGCGACGAGACCGCCTGGGTCGCTGCCAGGCACGTGGAGAACACCGGGCAGGTCCCCCTGTCCAAGGATGCGGAGCCCGAGGGCTGACGGACTGGCGCCAAGGACTCAGCAGGGAGCATCCCCCGAGGGCGACGTAGCACCACAAGACATGGCGGAGCGCCAAGCGCCCAAACGTCGGCAGCCCTCAGCCGTCGCAGGCGTCACGGCTTCCGCCGCCCCACGACAGGCGACCCCACCGTCCTGCACCCACCTGCGTACGAGGGTCGAGTCCCCCGGACTGTACGCAGGAACATCACCGCCGCCATGCACGCCCCGAGCCTCCCTGGTGACCTCGGCACCCCGCCCGCCGTGGGTACGAGCCGTCACCTGCGCGCGTGACTGGTGGAGGAGGCGTGCGGCGACGGCCGACCCGAGCGGCCATGACAGCCTTCCTGGCCGCGGCGCTCCCCGACGGCGTACGTCCCGCTGCGCCTGTACGAGGCGATGGACCCGGTCGTTCGGGCCGGCCGCACGGGGGCCGCATCCGCTACCGAGCGCCGACGCGCCGGCTCGGCCTGGCGCAATCGGAGGCTGGGCCCGCGTCCTCGGCCCGACGCGATCGAAGGCCGGGCCCGCGTCCTCGGCGTGACGCGATCGGGAGCCAGGCCCGCTCCCTCGGTGGGCGCGGGCCCGGCTCCCGGCCGTAGACGCGTCCGCTCCACAGTCAGGACCTCGCCCCACCGCAGGCCGACCGCCCCAGCGCATGCAGGGCGACGATCCCGGACGTAGCGTGAAGTGACGGTCGGGTCAGCGAAGGGAACGTCATGTCATGCGCCGTTACCCACCGATCGCCGACCACGGGCTCATCGGCAACCTCCGCACGGCCGCGCTGATCTCGTCGGACGGAGTCCTCGACTGGTTCTGCGCGCCCCGCTTCGACTCGCCCAGCCTCTTCGCGGCGCTGCTCGACCACGACAGGGGCGGCCACTTCGCCATCACCCCCGAGGCGGACAACGCGACGACGCGTCAGCTCTACCTCGCCGACACCGCCATCCTCGTGACGCGGTTCATGACGGAGGAAGGAGTCGGCGAGGTCGTCGACTTCATGCCGCTCGGTGAGGCCGAGGACCCGGCCGCCCCGCACCGCGTCTTCAGGGTCCTGCGCGTCACGCGCGGCACGGTTCGCTTCCGGCTCTCCTGCCGCCCCAGGTTCGACTACGGCCGCGGAACACACGAGCTCGACATGAGCGGGGACGCGGCGCGCTTCACCGGTTCCGGCACGACGGTCTTCCTCCACATCGGCCGGGACACGGCGGAGCCAGTGGAACTGCTGCCCGACGGCGACGGCGTACGGGCCGGCCTGACGCTCCGGCAGGGGCAGCGCGCCGCGGCGGTACTGACCGTGTGCGGCGGCGCGGACGCCGAGACTCCGCCGCCGCCCACCGAGGCCACCGTCCTGGACGCCTTCGGTTCCACGTACGACTTCTGGCACCGCTGGGTACGCCGCAGCCGCTACCGGGGCCGGTGGCAGCAGGAGGTCAACCGCTCCGCCATCACCCTCAAGCTGATGACGTACGCCCCCACCGGCGCACCCGTGGCCGCCGTCACCACCGGGCTCCCGGAACGCCTGGGCGGTGAACGCAACTGGGACTACCGCTACACCTGGGTGCGTGACGCGTCCCTGTCCGTGAAGGCGCTGCTGGACCTCGGGTACGAGGAGGAGGCAGACGCCTTCCGGCGCTGGCTGGGCGCCCGTATCGTGACGGGCGGGACGGTCACGGGCGAACCGCTCCAGATCATGTACCGGGTGGACGGCGACCCGCACCTGGGCGAGGAGGTCCTCGGCCACCTGGAGGGCTACCGAGGCTCCGCCCCCGTACGGGTCGGCAACGACGCCGCAGGCCAGCTCCAGCTCGACATCTACGGCGAGGCGGCGTACGCGCTGAGCCACGCACACGACGCGGCCCAGCTCGCCGGGTACGACGGCTGGCGGAAGTTCAGCGCCCTGCTCGACTGGCTGGCGCGCACCTGGGACCGCCCCGACGAGGGCATCTGGGAGACCCGGGGCGGGCGCCGCGACTTCACCTTCAGCCGCCTGATGTGCTGGACGGCCTTCGACCGCGGCATCCGCCTGGCCACCGCTCTCGCGAGGCCCGCTGACATCGCCGCCTGGACCGCGGCCAGGGACGCCGTGTTCGAGCAGGTCATGGAGAAGGGCTGGAGCACCCGGCGGGGGGCGTTCGTACAGCACTACGACAGTGAGGTCCTGGACGCTTCCCTTCTTCTGATGCCCGTCGTGGGCTTCCTGTCGCCGAAGGACCGGCGCTGGCTGTCGACCCTGGACGCCATGGAGGCCGAGCTGGTCTCCGACAGCCTCGTCCACCGCTACGACCCGCTCGCCTCACCCGACGGCCTCCGCGGCGACGAAGGCACCTTCTCGCTGTGCAGCTTCCTTTACGCCGGGGCACTCGCCCGCGCGGGCAGACCGGGGACGGCGAGGTACGCGTTCGACAAGATGCTCACCTACGCGAACCACGTCGGCCTCTTCGCCGAGGAGATCGGGCCGACCGGCGAGCAACTGGGCAATTTCCCGCAGGCGTTCACCCATGTGGCGCTCATCATGGCGGCGCTCGCCCTGGACGAGGAACTGAACCGTACGGACGGCTGAGCCGTGCCGCTGCACGGGGTGGACCGTACGGACGGCCGAGCCGCGGGGCGTGGACCGTAGGTGAGCCGCTCCCGTGCCCGTGCGCGGACCGAGGCGGCCGGTGGTCAGGGCAGACCGATATGGGCTGCCCGCAGCGGGCGGCCGTTGAGCTCCTCGCAGCCGTCCTCGTCCCACCACAGTTTCCCGTCCGTAGTGACGTAGGGGTGGAGGTCGCGGACGCCTCCGCCGTGGTGGAGCGCCTGCGCGACCGCGTGGAGGAAACTCGCCAGATCGGGCCAGGAATCGGTGAAGTCGCCACCTCCGCCGTGGCCCGCCCAGCCGAGCCGCCCCGCGTCCGGACCGGGGCGCTGGTCGATCACCTGCGCCGTCCCGTCGGCGCCCTCGGCCCAGGGGACCCAGAGCGGGTGCCACCAGGGCTCGTCGTCCCACGGGCGCGAGACCAGGCCGTCGTTCTCCACCGCCACGGCCATGCGGGTGCGCCAGTGTTCCACGATGCCGCTGACCGCGAGCGGGGACTGCTCCGGCAGGAGAGTCGCCCACTGGTTCACGCCGTTGTGGCAACGCAGCGACTCGGCGAGATCACCGGGCAGCGGGATGCCGAGCAGGCGCTCGGCCTCACCTATCTCATCCGTCGTAGCGGGCGGACCGAGCAGGGCGGACTGGGATGCCACGTGGGTCGCCAGCCAGGCGTCGATCCGCCGCCAGGACTCCGCCGGGGGCAAGATCCGCTGTGCCATGGCGCCATCCTGCCGCACGCGTGATGATCGACTGGACGCGGATCCTGCCGCGCGGCGGGGAACTGCTCTCACAGCGTTCCCCCAAGGGAAGCGCGCTGCTCGCCGACATCACTCGCTGACGTGGAGCGGGAGGCCGTCGGCGCCACGGGGGTCATGGGCGGGGGCGCCGGCCCGGACCAGGTAGTCGACGACGTCGATGTGACTGTTCCGCCGGCGGTAGGCCGCTCGCTGGCGATCGGCGCCGTTGCCCTCGGTGACGAGGCGTTTCTGTGCGGCATGCAGAAGCGTACGGTCGTCCGCGTCCGCCACAGCGGGCAGCGCCGTGTCCCACAGGCGGTCCAGGTGTACGGCGGCCGGTTCGAGCCGGCCGGTGTCCAGATCAACGCTCCGTCCGCTCAGCCCGTCGCGAGCGGCGCGCCAGCATGCGGCGCGCAGCATCTCCGGCTGCGGGCGCGGGGCGGGTTCGGAGCCGTGCAGGGCAGCCATGGCGGTGACGGCAAGGCCCTTGACGACCCCTGCGAGCAGCACCGTGTCGCCCACGGTCGGGGTCGCGTCGGCGATCCGGACCTCAAGGGTGGGCACGTGGTGGGAGGGGCGGATGTCCCAGTAGAGGCCCCCGCGGTCCAGCAGCGTCTCGCTGGTGACGAGGCGGTCGAGCAGATCTTCGTAGTGGGTGGGGGACTCGAAGTACGGGGGCGGCCCGGCGGCCGGCCAACGGCCCCAGGTCAGGGTGCGCCAACTGGCGTAGCCGGTGTCCTGCGCCGCCCAGTACGGCGAGTTGGCCGTCATGGCGAGGAGAGCCGGCAGCCAGGGCCGCAGACGGTTGCTCAGCTCCAGCGCCGTCGCCAGGTCGGGTACACCGACGTGGACGTGGCAGGCGCAGACGCTCTGCTCGTAGTCCAGCGCGCCGAACCTGGCGAGGCTCTCGGCGTAACGGGCCCCGGAGGAAACCGGCGGGGGGTTGCGCTGCCCCAGGATGGGCGTGCCGCTGGAGATGATGTGCAGCCCCAGCCGCGCGGCGGCACGTGCGACGGCGTGGCGGGTGGCGCGCAGTTGGTCGCCCAGATCGGTGAGGCTGGTGTGCGGGTCGGTGCGGACCTCGACCTGGTAGCGGGTGAACTCGGTCGTGACCCGGTCGCCGAGCTCCTTCGCCGCTTGCGCGGCCACTTGGTCCGCCCGCGGGCTCAGCTCCCGCGAAGCGGGATCCACCAGCAGGTACTCCTCCTCCACCCCCACGGTGACCGCTGCCGTCGGGACCGGCAGCCCCTGGCGGGCCGCGCTGTATGCCGAAGGCTGCCCGTCCGCGGGTGTTCCCTTCTCACTCTTCATGCAATCAGTCTGTCACCTAGAGTGATCAACGTGGAGTGCGCCTCACCCTGGCACCCCGGGGCGCCCCCCGATCCGCCGGCGCGTACCCGCCGTCAGGGCCGGGCGAGATTCGCCAGGGCGGCGGCGAAGCTCAGTACGGCGGCTAGTACGGCAAGGACCAGCAGCAGAAGGCGCAGCACCTTCAGCGCCCGCCCCATCCTGGGCGTCTCGTCCACCGGTCCTTCCGGCCGGTCGGCGTGGCCGTGCCAGTTGTTGACGGGCTCTACGGGGCTGGTGTCATCGTTTCGTTTCACTGCCTGACAACGGCCGCCCCCCGCCGGAGGTTGGGCGCGAGCGGGACTCTGTCACGGAATCGGGACGAGCCGCACGCCACGGGTGCGGCTGCGGACACGCCGATTCGGCCGACCACCGGTCGGGCCCCCGGTCCGGGCGCGACAGTCGTCGGCCCTCCCGAGGGGAGGCCGGGAGGGCCGACGTGGCCCTCTCGCGTGGCAGCACGCAGGGGCCCAGAGACCTCCGCCGGCTGGAGGATCACCGCCCTCACAGCATTGCACCGGATTCAGCCACACAACAGGTTCGTGACTGAATCCGGCCGTAAGGGCTGCGACAGGGATCCGAAGCCCGCCCGAGTACACGCGCCGTACCCGCGGGAGCGCCGTCGGGCAAGCGGCCGGCCCCTGTCCGAGACCTCGCCAGACCGTTGCCCCCTGACGCAGGCCCCGCCCCTTTCGGCGCCAGGCCACCTTGTGGGGCACTTACGAACTGAGCAGGGACGATGCGCATGAGCGGGGGAGCGGCGGGCACCCGCTCCTCCGTGCCGCGGCAGCGCCCAGGAGGGCGTTAGGGCGCGGGGCGGGGCGTGGGGTGGTTCAGTAGCCGTGACGGAGTGACCGGCGGGGCCTGGGAGAATAGCGGGCATGGACATCTACCAGCGGAACAACGTCACCGTCATGGGCAACCCCGAAGGGCCTGCGGTGGTGCTCGCTCACGGGTTCGGCTGTGATCAGAACATGTGGCGGCTGACGGTGCCCGCGCTGGTGGACGACTACCGTGTGGTGCTGTTCGACTACGTCGGCTCGGGCCGCTCGGACCTTTCGGCGTTCTCGGCGGACCGCTACGCCTCCCTCGACGGCTACGCGCAGGACGTGGTGGAGGTGTGCGAGGCGCTGGACCTGCGCGACGCGGTGTTCGTGGGGCACTCGGTGAGCGCGATGGTCGGCGTGCTGGCCGCCGACCTGGCTCCCGAACGCATCGGGGCGCTGGTGATGGTCGCCCCCTCCCCGCGGTACATCGACGACGACGGCTACCGGGGCGGGTTCAGCGCGCAGGACATCGAGGAACTGCTGGCGTCGCTGGAGTCCAACTACCTGGGATGGTCGGCGGTGATGGCGCCGATGATCATGGGGAACGAGGACCGCCCCGAGCTCGGTGACGAGCTCAAGAACAGTTTCTGCGCCACCGACCCGGACATGGCGCGCGTCTTCGCCCGCACCACCTTCCTGTCCGATTCGAGGGACGATCTCCAGCGTGTGAAGGTGCCGACGCTGGTACTGGAGTGCACCCAGGACGTGATCGCCCCCCGGGAGGTCGGCGCCTTCGTCCACCGATCGATTCCCGGATCGACGCTGATCACGCTCGACGCGACGGGCCACTGCCCGCACCTGTCGGCTCCCGAGGCCACCAACGCCGCGATCACCGGTTTCCTGGCGGGCCTGCGGTGATGTGCCGCACAGGGCAGGGACACGACCCGCACGACGCCGACGACGGGACCACGTCGGACGCGGCGTTCGCCGCGCTGCTGGAGGACAGTTCCGAGGAACTGTACGAGAACGCCCCGTGCGGGTATCTGTCCACGCTGATGGACGGCACCATCGCCAAGATCAACGCCACGCTGCTGGGATGGCTCGGCCTGGAGCGGGAGGCGGTGGTGGGCCGGATGCGTTTCACCGACCTGCTCACCGTGGGCGGCAAGCTGTACCACGAGACGCACTTCGCGCCGCTGCTGCGCATGCAGGGAGAGATCAGCGGCGTGGCGCTGGAGATCAAACAGGCCGGTGGCGACCGGCTGCCGGTGCTGGTCTCCTCCGTAATCAAGAACGGCAGTACGGGAGAACCGCTGCTGGTCCGCACCACCGTCTTCGACGCCCAGGACCGCCGCGCGTACGAGGAAGAGCTCCTGCGCAGCCGGAAAGCGGCGGAGGAGGCGCGGGAGCAGGCCGAGGCGGACCGTGCACGGCTCCAGGACGCCCTCGCGGTACTGCAGCAGTCGCTGCTGCCGGCGAGCCTGCCGCCGGTACCGGGTGTGCAGACGGCCGCGCACTACCACACCGCCTCACCCGACCGGCTCGGCGGCGACTTCTACGACGTGTTCTCCGTCGACGGCAAGCGCTTCGCGTTCTTCCTCGGCGACGTGTGCGGCAAAGGCCCCCAGGCGGCCGCCGTCACCTCGCTGACCCGCTACACCCTGCGCGCCGCCGCCCTGCACGACCCGGACCCCGTCTCCGCCCTGAACACCCTCAACCAGGTGCTCCAGGAGCGCTACAGCGGCGGTGACCCGCGCTACTGCACCGCCATCTTCGGCATCCTCGAACCCGACCAGGCGACCGGGAAGGTCGCCGTCCGCATCGCTTCGGGCGGCCACCCCCCGGCCCTCGTGCTGCGTGCCGACGGGACAGCCGACTTCCTCCCCACCCCCGGCGGCCTCCTCGTCGGTGTGCTGTCCGCACCGCACTTCGCGACCGCCACCACCACCCTCGGCCCCGGTGACACGTTCCTGCTCTACACCGACGGCCTCACCGAGGCGCGCACGGGCCATGGACGCGCCACCCTGTACGGCGACGACGCCCTGCGCGACTTCGCCGCCGGCCACGCCGGCAAGTCCCCGCAAGCTGTCATCGAGGCCCTGACCGGCCTGCTGGACGACTTCGGCGACGGCCTCGACGACGACACCGCCCTGCTCGCCCTCGGCGTCCCCACCGCCGGCCCTACGACGAAGAACCAGTGATGAGTCCCCTGGAAATCACCCCCCGAGACACCGCGGCCGGCCCCGTGCTGGCGATCACCGGCGAGTTCGACTACACCAACGCCGCGACACTGCGCGAACTGCTCACCACGCTCACCGTCCGGCCCGGGCAGCGCCTCGTCCTCGACCTGGCCGGCATGAAGTTCTGCGACTCCAGCGGCATCACGGCCCTGATCGCCGCCCGCAACCACGTCCACGCGGCCCAGGCCGACATCGCGCTCGCCGCCGTCCCCGACCACACGCTGCGCATCCTGCGCATCGTCGGCCTCGACCAGATCTTCCCCCTGTACCCCGACGCCGACACCGCCGTCTGTGCCTGACCCCGGAAGGGCGAAGGCACACGGCACCGTGGCTCGCGCCCGCGCCGGGACCGTATCGCCCGATCGGGTGAGCGGCCCACGGCGCGCGCTTGCAGAAGAGTGGAAAGTGCGGCCGCGGCGTATCACCGCGCCAGTACTGGCAAGATAGGCCCGTTGTCCGGGCAAAGTCTGGGACAACACCGTACGTACGGGCCTTTTCGGGCCACGGGCTGTGCTGAGGAAGAGGAGTGGTGGGGTGCCGGTGGAGAGGCTGGTGATCACGCCGGCGGTGGTGGAGCGGGACGCGGTGCTCGCGCTGGCCGGTGAGCTGGACATGGGCTGCGAGACGCCACTGGCCGGAGCGGTCGGTGAGATGCTCGAAGCCGGCTACCGGCGCGTCGTGCTGGACTGCGCGGACATCTCGTTCTGTGACTCACGCGGGTTCAGCGCGCTGCTCGTGACCCGCCAGACGGTCCAGGAGGCGGGCGGCGCTCTGGCGCTCGCCGCGATTCCCGAGCGGCTGGACAACCTGCTGACGCTCGTCGGGGCGAAGGAGATCTTCACCATCGCCCCCACCGTCGAGCAGGCGCGCCTGCTGCTCGCCGACTGCCCCGACGCGACCGACGCCGGCGCCGAACCGGCGTAGCCCGCCGGTCCCGGGTCGGGTCGCGAGCGGTGGGCGACGCGAAGCTCCGTGCCATCCGTGTCAATGCGGCGTGCGCCCCCGGGGCCGGCGGACGTACCGGGCCCGACGGTCATGCCGCCCGGCCTCCGTCGAGGCTCTCCGCCGATGGGGGATACTGGGGCCCAGGCAGCAGGTGACCGAGGGGCGAGGGCGTGGACAGTTCGGGGGAGTCGGGTGCGCTGGCAGCATCGTCGGCCCCGTCCATGGGCGCTTTGAGCGTGCATCCGTTGACGGACCGGCCAGGATGGCAAGCGGTGGGCGAAATCAGTCTGACCACACGGCCCGCCTGGAAGCAGGCGCTGCACCAACTGGCCCTGAGCGACGAAGAGGCGTGCCACTTGGAGCTTTCCGCGATCACCTTCGTCGACATCGCCGGCGTCTCCGCTCTGGCGGTGGCCGCCCAGAGCCTTCCGGAGGGGCGACGCATCGTGCTGGAGGAGCCCCCGGCGGCGCTGCGGCGCATGATGGACATGTTCTGGCCGGATCTGCCCACCGTAGAGATGGTGTCGTGATGACTGTCCAGACGACCGAACCGTTCGTACATCCCGCCCTGTTCTACCGGGGCGAGGAGGAGTACCTGCACGGCACGGTGCCCTTCATCCGCGACGGGCTGACGGCCGGGGAGCCGGTGGCGGTCGCCGTGCCCGGGCCGAATCTGGCGATCCTCAAAACGGCCCTGGGCGCTGATGCCTCGGACGTACGGTTCCTCGACATGACCGAGGTGGGGCGCAACCCCGGACGGATCATCCCCAGGGTGCTGCGCGCCTTCGCGGACGCCCATCGCGAGACGCGGGTGCGGATCATCGGTGAGCCGATCTGGGCCGGGCGCACCAGCCTGGAGTACCCGGCGTGCGCACAGCACGAGGCACTGATCAACCCGGCGTTCCAGGGCCGGGACGTCACCATTCTCTGTCCGTACGACGCCGAACGCCTCGACGAGCACGTACTCACCGACGCCCACGCGACCCACCCCGTCGTCATCTCCGGCGGCCGGGAACGGCTCAGCACGGCCTACGCCCCCGAGCACGTCGTCGCGCGGTACAACCAGCCCCTGGCGCACGCGGCGACGACCGAAGAGGTCTCCTTCGACGCCGACGCGCTGCCCGGCGCCCGGTACTTCGCGGTCACCCGGGCCGCCGAGTTCGGCCTCTCCGGGATCCGGCTGGAGGACGTGGCCCTGATCGTGGCCGAGCTGACCACCAACAGCGTTGTGCACGGCGGTGGATCGGGCACCATACGGGTGTGGTTCGACGACGGCCAACTGGTGTGCGAGGTCCGCGACCACGGGCACCTGAGCGATCCGCTCGCCGGACGCCGCCCGGCGAGCCGCGACCAGCAGGGCGGCCGGGGCCTGCTGCTGGTGCACTACCTGTCCGACCTGGTACGCATCCACACCGGCCCCGACGGTACGGCGATCCGCTGCTACATCGGCCGCTGACTCCGTCCGGCGGCTCACCCGATGGCCACCACCGGGGAGATGGGAAGGTAGGGACGCTCTCATCTGCCCACCGGAGGGGAAACTTCGATATGGCCGTCATCCACCAGACCGACCTGAAGCCGTCCAAGCTCGACCTGCTCACTGAATGGCTTCCCTCCCGGCCGTGGTACGAAGGCGCCGGTGGCGAACCGCGACTGGCCAAGGCCGGCGGCTTCCGGTTGGACGATCCGCAGGGCGAGGTCGGGATCGAGTTCATCGTGGCCACCGACACCTCGGGTGTCCGCCCGGCCGGCTACCTGGTGCCCCTCACCTATCGCGGGGCCCCGCTCGACGGAGCGGAACACGCTCTCGTCGGCACCATGGAGCACGGAGTGCTGGGGCGGCGCTGGGTCTACGACGGCTGTCAGGACCCGGTGATGGTGGCCCAGTTGCTCGCACTGATCGAGGGCCGCGCCCAGGCCCAGGACCAGAACATCAGCGACACTCCGGACCGGGAGATCAGCCGCTCCTGCACTGGTACCGGCCCCGCCCCCGCGGACTTCACCGCAGCCACGGACGACCGGGACGGCACGGAGATGTCAGGCTCGAACGGCGCCACCCTCCGCCTGCACAGGGTCCTGCGCCCCGCTCCCGACGGCCGGCCCGCCCTGCCGCAGGGAGCGACCGGCCACGTCGGCGGCGCCTGGACGCTGCCGGACGGCACCCGTGCCCAGGGGCTGTTCGCCGTCCTGCACACCGCTGCCCGGTCCTGAACCACTTCGAGTAGTTGACCCTTCGGCTGCCGGTCCTCCCCTCCGCGAGGGGAGGACCGCGCTGCACCGTCAGCCGTCCCCGAAGCCGCGAAACGTTCCCGAGCCGTCAGCGGCGTCGGCGAAATCGGCGAAATCCATGTTGGCGATGCTGAGGTTCGCCGACACGTCCGGGAACCACCGGGCAGGCACCCGGAACGCCCGTCCGGGCTCGTCCCCCAGGTCTACGGCAAGCAGTGGGCGCGACGGGTCGCTCATGGTGGTCGCATCCGCGAGGAAGACGTGGGCGATGCGGTCGTCTTCGTCCGCCGCGGCCTCCTCATCCACCAGCGTGCGTATGTCGACCTCGGCGAAGCGAGGGTCGCTGACGTACGTGGCGTGGCCATACGTGTCGGCGGCGTCGAGTGCGGCTCGGACTTCGTTCCAGGAGCCCGCGTCACCGAATGCGGTACGCAGGACGAGCGAAGTCAGGTCATCGGGCATGGGCAGCGGCATACGGACGAGTCTCTCAGCCGCCTATGACATCGACACCGACAAGGGTGGGCGTGGTGGTTCAGGCGCCCTGATGCGTGAGTGACGCGGGGCGAATTCGTCATTCCGTCCCCGGTTGGGTACGGCGGGCGTACGCGCGGGCGGCGCGGGCGCGGTCGCCGCACCGCGTGGAGCACCAGTGCCGGCGGCCGTGCCGCAGCAGGTAGCGGTTGCAGGGAGTGGACCCGCACGCGGTGAGGCGTTCCGCGTCGGGTGAGGTCAGGAGGTCGGCGGCATCGGCGGCCAGGACCGCCAACGCGTGGTTCACGATCTCGCTGGTGGGATGTTGGGTGGCGCGGTAGGGGCCGTTCTTGTCGTCCCACTGCAGCAGCGGGGCCGTGGGGACCCGGGTCATCGCGTCGTTGATGGCCGTGACGGCGGCGGGCAGTGCGGGGAGCCCGGCAGCGCGGGCGGCCAGCAGAGACCTGATCTGCTCGCGCAACGAGCGCACCAGCGTCGCGCACATCTCCAGCATGCCGGCGTCGACCGGGGCGAGCCCGTGCTCCGTCAGCCAGTGGTTGGTCTGTGCGGGAGTCCCCAGGAAATCGATCGTATGCCCGCCGGGCAGTGTGATCGAGCTGTTGGCCAGGGCGAGGGACAGGTACTCGTCCTCGCCCTGTGCGGGGGGCAGGGCGGGCTCTTCCATCACGGGCTCGGTCATATTCCTCATGGTACGGCTTGTGCTTGTCCGTGAGAAATGGCTACAGTGACCTCACGGTTCAATCGGATCTATCCGTGAGGTGTTTCTGTCGTGTCTTCTCTCTCCGCAACGACCGATCAGTTCCCCGTCCGTGTCTTCGGTGGCCCGACCGCCCTCTTCGAGTACGGCGGTCTGCGCTTCCTGACCGACCCGACCTTTGACGGCCCCGGCGACTACGTGAGCGCCGGCCCGACGCTGACGAAGACCGCCGCCTCCACCGCGGCCCCCGCGGACCTGGGACCCATCGACGTAGTCCTGCTCTCGCACGACGAGCACGCCGACAACCTCGACAACGCCGGCCGCGCCCTGCTCGCGGACGTCCCGCTCACCCTGACCACCCCCGGTGGCGGGCAGCGCCTCGGCGACGGGGCCACAGGACTGGCGGACTGGGAGTCCGTCGAGCTGAAGCGGCCCGAGGGCGGAACGGTGACGGTGACCGGCGTACCCGCCGTGCACGGCCCCGGGCCGCGCGAGGAGATGGAGCCGATCACGGGCCAGGTCGTCGGCTTCGTCCTGACCGGCGAGGGACTGCCCACCGTCTACGTCAGCGGCGACAACGCCTCACTCGACGCGGTCAAGGAGATCGCCGTGCGTTTCGCCCGAATCGACACCGCCATTCTCTTCGCCGGAGCTCCCCGCTTCCCTGTCCTCTTCGACGGTGCGCCGGTCGTCCTGGACAGTGTCCAGGCCGCCGAGGCCACCCGGATACTCGACGCGCGCCGTGTGGTTCCCGTCCACCACGACAGTTGGGCCCACTTCACCGAAGGCCGCGACGACCTGGAAGCGGCCTTCACCGCCGCCGGCCTGGCCGACCGCCTGGACGAGGACTGGGTCCAGCGCGCCTGAGGGGCGCGGCCGGGCGGCCCCCCGTCAGTGAAAGCTCCTGGTCACTGCCGAACCGGTTGGGGGCCCGGCACGCCACCGGACTCCCCGTCACGAGCGGCGCTGACCCGAGGCGGGCAGGGCCGGCAGGAGAGTGGAAGAAGGATGCGCGGCCGACACGGCTCAGTGCGCCCCGGCGGCTCCGTCCGGTTCGCGGTCGGTGTGCACCGGAAGGTGCCGCCGCGTCGGCCCTGGAGTGGAGAGGTGGAAACGTTTCTCTGTGCCCGTTGTGGGCTCTGCCTGCCATCGGTGTGCCGGCGGTCCGAAGCCGTGCCGGGCAGCGCATCCTCCCGACCACATCCGCGGTTTATCTATCATCTGATTTTCTCTCGCGGCCTTGTCGCCACGTGCGCTGATGCAGGTAGCTAGTTCGTACACCCGCCTCGCCGTCCGGGCTTCCGACAAGCCTGGACCGGCCGGCAACGAACCGGCCTTCCGGTTCACGGCCGGTCAGTGAGGCGGGAAGTGGCACCGCACGTAGGGAGAGGTCATGAAGAAGGCGTACGAGGCACCGACGCTCGCCAAGCTGGGGACGTTCCGGAAGAAGACCGGGCTTCTGCAGCGCTCGGGCAACGACCGGCTCATCCTGAGCAAGAACTGACGACCGACGGTACTGATCCGACGTCATGACTGAACTGCACGAGAGTGCGGGGACGGGCCCCGGCGACGCGCACTTCACGGTCTTCAGCGACCGTGAGGACGCGGCCGCCGTGGCCCGCTCCTTCTCCCGCCCAGGTCACCGGAGCCTGACCCACGCCTCGGGCCGTCCCTGGCTCGTCGGCCAGTGGCACGACGACGAGGTCGTCGCCGCGCGCTCCGGCCACACCGAACTCGCCGTCATCGGCTGCTGCCCGATCGACGCCGCCGAACTGGAACGCCGGGCCGGGCGGTTGCGCGACCTCTCGGAACTCGACGCGCTTGCTCGCTCCCTGCCCGGGAGTTTCCACCTCGTGGCCTCGTACGACGGGCGGCTCAGGGTGCAGGGCACCGCGTCCGGGCTCCGCCTGGTCTTCCACGCCTCGGTGGACGGCGTGCACGTGGCCTCCACTCGCGCCGACGTGCTCGCCGGTGTGCTCGGCAGCGCTCCGGACGAACAGCAACTGGCCGTACGGCTGCTGTGGCCCGTACCCCATCCGCTCGCCGAGGCGCCCATGTGGCGGGGCGTCACCGCCGTCTCGCCCGAGGACGCGCTGATCGTCGCGGCCGACGGCCGGACCGTGCGCCACTCGCGCTGGTGGTCGCCGCCGGAGCCGGTACGCACACTCACCGACGGGGCGCCCCTGGTCCGCGACGCCCTGGTCACGGCGGTCGACGCCCGTACCCGGCAGGGTGGTGTGGTCAGCTGCGACCTTTCCGGCGGACTGGACTCCACGTCCATCTGCTTCCTGGCGAACCGTTCACCGGCCCGCGTCGTGGCGAGCACCTGGCCGGGGCGCGACCCCGCCGACACCGATCTGTACTGGGCCGAACAGGCCGCCAAGTCGATGCCCGGCATCGACCACGTGGTGTGGGACGCGGATGCCTCACCCCTGGTCTACGAGGATCTGCTCACCGTCGACGACCTGCTGGACGAACCGACCATCGGTGTCATGGACCGCTCCCGCGTCCTGCACCACCTGCCCGCCATGGCCGACCGCGGCAGCCGACTGCACCTGACCGGCATCGGCGGCGACCACGTGGCGTGGTGCTCCGAGGCGTACTACCACCGGCTGCTGCGCACCCGACCGCTGTTCGCCCTCTCCCGACTGCGCGGATTCAGGGCCCTGTGGCAGTGGCCACTGAGCGGCACGGCCCGGGCGCTGGCCGACAGCCGCCCGTACGGCAAGTGGCTGGCGGACTCCGTCACCGGCCTGCGCGACCCGCTGCCGGCCACCGTCGGCACCAGCCTCGGCTGGGGCATGCCGCCCCGCCTCTTCGACTGGGTGACACCCGACGCCGAACACGCCGCTCGCAAGGCGCTGCGCGAAGCGGCCGCGAACGCCGTCCCGTTGCACCCCGACCGCGGCCTGCACGCCGACCTCGAACAGATCCGGGCCTGTACGCGCATCATCCGCCAGTGGGACCGGATGGCAGCCCGCGCCGGCGTGCCGATGGCATCGCCGTTCCTCGACGACCGCGTCATCGAGGCGTGCCTCGCGGTGCGCCCCAGTGAGCGCGTCACGCCCTGGCAGTACAAGCCCCTGCTGACCAGAGCGATGAGCGGGATCGTGCCCGACGCCTGCCTGCGACGTACCAACAAGGCCGCCGCGTCCATGGACGCGTCCAACGGGCTGCGCGAGCACCGGTCCGACCTGCTGGCGCTGTGGTCGGACTCGCGGCTGGAGCAGGCCGGCCTGGTCGACGGGAACGCCTTGCGCCGCCTCGCGCAACGGCCGGGCACACCGGAACTGCGCGACGCAATCCTCTACTCGACCATCGCCGCCGAAGTGTGGCTGCGCGGACTCGACCGCACTACGGAACACGCCTGACCCCCACTTCGAAGCAACGTCGCCCGGCCGGAAAGGCGCACACATGGCACTGAAGTTCGCTCCCGACATCTCCACGGCCCAGACCGACTACGGCACGGTCCTGCTCGACGAACGCGCCGGCGAGTACTGGGAGCTGAATCCCACCGCCACCCTCGTGGTCGACACCCTCATCGCCGGCGGCGAAGAAGCGGACGCGGTCTGTGCGCTCGTCGACGCGTTCGACATCGACGTCGCACAAGCGAGGCAGGACGTCGACGCACTCGTACAGCAGCTGCGTACCTCCGGGCTGGCCCGATGACGACACCCAGCGCACTGGAGCGACCCGCCGGGGTCCCCTTGAAGCGGCGTCTGGCCGCACGTCTCGTCCTGCCCTTCGCCGTCGCGCTGGCCCTGCTGCCGCCCCGCAGGCTCCGTGCCGTGCTCACCCTCGCCGGGCGCGGAGCCAGGCCGGCCACCTTCGACCAGGCCCGGAACGCGCGCGACGCCCTGTGCGCGGTGAGCCTGCGGTGCGCCGGCCCGAAGGGCTGCCTGCCACGTTCCCTGGGTGCGGCGCTGCTGTGCCGCCTCAGCGGCACTTGGCCGACCTGGTGCACGGGGGTACGCGTGGTGCCCCCCTTCACGGCGCACGCCTGGATCGAGGCGGACGGCCGCCCGGTCGGCGAAGGGGTGCCGGACTCCTACTTCACCCGGCTGATCACCGTCGCCGCCACGAGCCGATCGGGCCGATGACCGGCGACGTCGTGGACGAGGCGGCCGTCCCACCGGCGGCCGGGGCCGACCACTCCACACGGGCCGCCGTAACCACCATGTACCGGCTGACCGCCGGGCACCGGGCGTCGGTCCTCGCCGCCACCGTGTTCACGCTGGCCGGCTCCGCCCTGGGGCTGGCCCAGCCGCTCGTCGCCAAACAGGTCGTGGACGCGAGCGGGCGCGGTCAGGTGCTGTGGCCGCTGCTCCTGCTCCTGGCCGGTCTGTTCGTCAGCGAAGCGGTGACGGGCGCCGTGGGCCGCTTCGTGCTGGAGCGCATGGGCGAACGCGTCGTACGGGGGCTGCGCCACAGCCTGATCGGGCGGCTGCTCCGGCTGGAGATGCGGGAGTACGACCGGCACCGCAGCGGGGACCTGATCTCCAGGGTCACCACCGACACCACCCTGCTCAGAGAAGTGGTGTCCCAGGCACTGGTCGACCTGGTGACCGGCGCCCTCGTCGCCGCGGGGGCGATCGTCCTGATGCTGTGGATCGACACGCTGCTGCTGGTCCTGGTCGCGGTCACCGTGGCCGCAGCGGCGCTGATCGTCGCCTCACTGCTCAAGGGCATCCGAGCCGCCTCCGAACGCATGCAGACCTCCGTCGGCGCCATCGCCGCCGACCTGGAACGCGCCCTCGGGGCCCTGCCGATGGTGCGGGTGCACCGCGCCGAGGACCGGGAGGCGCAGCGCATCGGCGCATGCGTGGAGTCGGCGTACGGCGCCGGGGTGCGGACCGCGAAGCTCGCCTCCCTGATGAGCCCGGCCGTCGAGCTGGCCGTACAGGGCTCGTTCCTGATCGTCCTGGTCATCGGCGGCCTGCGGGTCAACGGCCACGCCAACTCCCTCGGCGACCTGGTCGCGTTCCTGCTCTACGCCTCCTATCTGGTCCTCCCGCTGTCCTCCGTATTCCGGGCCGTCGGCCTGATGCAACGCGGCATGGGCGCCTACCAGCGCATCGAACAGGCACTGTCGCTGCCGACGGAACCCGCACACGCCCAGACGTCGGCGGAACCGGCATGCGCTCAGACGCCGGCCGTGCGCCGGGTGCCTGCCCGTCGGCCTGCCGTCGGCTGCGAGGAACCGGCGCTCGCCCTGCGGGACGTCACCTTCGGCTACGACCGGAGCCGGCCCGTGCTGCGCGGTGTCTCCTTCACCGCTCCCCACGGGTGCCAGACCGCCCTGGTCGGAAGGTCCGGCACGGGAAAGAGCACGATCTTCGCCCTGGTGGCCAGGTTCTACGAGCCGGACTCCGGCACCCTGCTGTTCGACGGCAGGCCGGCCGGCGAGCTGAGCCGGGCGGCCTGCCGCTCACGCATCGCCGTGGTGGACCAGAACACGCATGTCGTCCACGGCACGCTGCGCGACAACATCACGTACGCCGTTCCCGACGCCTCGGAGGCCGAAGTCCGGCGCGTGGTCGAACTGGCCCAGCTCACGGACGTCGTCGAGCGGCTGCCCGGCGGACTATCCGGGCTGCTCGGCGAACGGGGCGGCACCCTCTCCGGCGGCGAACGGCAGAGGGTCGCCCTGGCGCGCGCGCTCCTCGCCCGGCCCTCACTGCTGCTGCTCGACGAGCCGACGTCACACCTGGACGCCGTCAACGAGGCAGCGCTCACCCGGGTCATGCGGGACGTGGCCCAGGAGTGCGCAGTGCTGGTGATCGCCCACCGGCTGTCCACGGTCCAGCACGCCGACCGCATCATCGTGCTGGATCAGGGCAGCACCGTCGCGGTCGGACGCCACGAGGAACTGCTCACCAGCAGCCCCACGTACAGGGAACTGGCCGCGGGGCAGATGCTGCGGCCGGCCACAGTCCGCGCCACACCGCCATTGTGACCGCTCCTTCGCACTGACCGGCGATCGGACAGAAGCTCCGCTGCGGCGGCACGGAGCAAGACCGCGTCAGCGCGTGGCTATGCCCTTGGCCGCCAAGGTTTCCAGAGCGTCGGGAAGGGTCAGTGTCAGCGAGCGGGCGCCGGTGAACAGCTTGAGATTCGGCACGAGACTCAGGTCGTCCAGGGAACGCACGTCGAAGAGGTCGTCCTCGCCGTCCCACACCGGGGCGCACTCCATGAACGCCTGGTTCCCACCGTCGAAAGTCAGCTCGCCCACAGTGGCGAGCAACTCATCGGAAATCTCCAGACCTTCGAAGTAGGCACGGGCCTCGTCGAGGACGGTGTACTCCAGCTCGTTCTCCTCCACATAAGCGTGGAGGTCCGCTACGCCGCGCGCCCGCATGTGCTCCTCCAGGCTGAACTCCGGGCCCAGAGTCCCGTCCCAGTACATGAGCTTCTCGACGACGAGCAGCTTGAAGTTGAAGTCCTTGAATGCGGTCATGCCTCAGATATAGCAGCCGGGTCCGACAGTCCCGCCGGGCGCCGGTTGAGGGCGGCCTTCCCTCGCCCACCTAGAAGGAGAAGTGCTTGGCCACCTCCCATCGCCGCACCGCCGTCCTGCCATAGAAGGCCAGTAGGTCCTCGTGGTGCGCGGCCAGGCGCTCCCCCAGCTCGTCGTCAATCTGCGATGAGAGCAAGGGCCGCCATGCCTGCCACAGTTGCGAGAACGACACTGCCTCCAGGTGCTCCGAGGTGCGTGCGACGGCCGGTGGGTCCAGCGCAACATGGCCGACACCGCTGCCAGGGGCCGGTAGGTGCGGGCCACCGCAAACGGGAAGCTCGCAGGCGCCACCCGACTGCGACGGTGGGCAGTAGAGCTCGTTGAGCTGGAGAGGTTGCTCTCGAGCCATACGGCGTCGCTTGCCCGGACCACTCCGCGCAGTTCGTCGAACTCCATGTCGAGAAGGGCCTCAAAGGCCGCCGTGTCACCGGGCGGTTGCGACGGTTCGAGCGCTCGGATCCACATACTCACCGCGCCGCACGCTACCGGGCACCACGGACAACAGCTCGTGCCCACGTCGGCCGTCCGCTTCGCCGGTCCCGCAGGTAGTGGTGACCGGCTTGATCTCGTCCTCGTAGCCGTTGATGACGATGTATGGCGGATGGACGCCTGGGCCGGGAGCACCGCCCCGACGCGGGGAACCACCACTCCATGAGCTCGTGTCGCAGGTCTACTTCCAATCTTCTCGTTGATCTCTGGGACCGTCACCGCGATCAACGAGAAGAGATGTTGCAGCGGCGGTCCATGCCGCCCGGCTCCCTGTGGCCGGTGTGGCCGGTGTGGCCGGTGTGGTCGGCGTAGTCGAGGTGCAGGCAAAGGGAGTTCAAGTCATCGGCGTTAAAGTTGTGCAGCACATCCCGGACCCGGTCCGCGCAAGTGAACTTCGCCTCGGAGGCCTTCACCGGCACAGCTTCGCCGCCGCGCTGCCGGGGGAGTGTCATTCCGTCGGCGTGCCAATCCGTAGCCGGTTGCCGTCAGGATCGCGCAACTCGATCTCACGCGCCCATGGAGCATCCTTCGCCCGCACACCGAATTTGGCAGCGACGGCATCGACATCACGAACGCGGAGGTAGACCAATGTGTCGGGGCGGGCGTCGCCCTTGTGCTCCGACAAGAACAACCGCACCCCGGCCCGGGCGACCTCGACGAACGCGGGAAGTCCCGGCTCGAAGCGGTGCTCCCACTGCTTCGCGAAGCCAAGGCGCTGGTACCACGTGAGCGCCGCCGCAGCGTTCTCGACGCGAAGAATGGGAATGGCTTGCTCGTCCATGGAGCCATCGTCGCAGACCGCTCAGGGCGAACGCTGCCTGATGCGGCACCCGTAGGGCGGATCACGAGTGCGGAGGACAAGTCGGCACCGCTCGGGGAAACATCGGACTCCCGGATGCCTCGGGTGCCAGAGTCCCGAGTTGCCGCCTTTGACCGAGGACCAACACGGCAGCGTGCTCGGCCGTCTGCACCGCGGATGCCGAGGCCGGCGAAACCCCGGTCGACCGGGTGGCGGCTGCCGCGCGGACGTGCGTTTCTACCCGCGCGTCCGGTGGTGACGCCCCCGCCCAGCCCAAGCGTGTGGTGCGCTCATGCGCGCAGCTTAAGGGAGTGTCGGGCTCGCAAGCGGCCGGGGAGCGTTAGTGACTTCAGCGTTATGAGGTGACGAACCTTGGTGCTCGGCTGAGGGGCGGCCGGTGGTGGTAGACCGTCGGCCACGCGATGTGCGGATATGGGTGCGCTGATGGCGAAGGGCCGTCAGTGCCGCGAGGCGGTGAGGTTGGAAGCCGCCGGACTGATTGCCGAGGGCATCCGGCCGCCCGAGGTCGCTCGTCGGCTTTGGGTGAGCCGGAAGTCGGCCTATCAGTGGCAGCACGCTTTCCTTCAGCGGTCCGATTCGATCTTCAATCGAGCCTCTTGAGGAGTTCACGATGGACGACGTGGCCTTCGCGACCACGGTCGCGGGTTTCGCGTTGGTGGCGTTCATCGCCAAGGGGGTGGCGGAGCTGTGGCTGCCGGGAGCATCGTCGGTCTGGTGGTGGCCGTCGTCATGGTCGGTTTTCGGGACTCCTGCTGGAAACCCCGGCGTTCACGCCGGAGGTGAAGGCATTGCAAGGCTGCTCTAACGTGCACTTCAGAGCGGACTTCTTGCTGCTCGATGTGCTGGCGGACGATCGCCAACGGTGCTCCGCCGCACGATGAAATGCGAGGGCGACCACAGGTGCCCCTGCATGTGGCGCGGTCAATCCGACGGGTGAACTCCTGCCGTATCGGGCGAGCGGAGACGCCCTTGAGGCTGTTGACCAGTTTCGAGACGGCGACCCTGGGCGGGTAGTGCACCAGAAGGTGGGCGTGATCGTGTTGCCCTTGAACTCCTTTAGTTCTGCTCTCTTCGCAGCGCATCAGCATCTGCCTGCCTGCCACGTATGTCGTTCTTCCCATCCATGAGACTAATTGTCATAGGATCTGGGTGTGCAGCTCCGCTACAACTACCGGGCCTACCCGGACGCCTCGCAACGCGGTGCGTTGGCCCGTGCGTTTGGGTGTGCCCGTGTGGTGTGGAACGACTGCCTGCGCGACCGGAAGGAAGCGCACGCGGCGGGGCTGCCGTATGTGAAGTCGGCGGAACTGTCCCGGTTGCGCATAACCGGGGCCAAGCGAACCGAGGGACGGTCCTGGCTCGCCGAGGTGTCGGCAGTCGTCCTGCAGCAGTCCCTGCGGGACCTGGACACCGCTTACAAGAACTTCTTCGACTCGGTCAAGGGTAAGCGGCAGGGCCGCAAGGTCGGACCGCCCCGCTACAAATCGAAGAAGGACACCCGGCAGTCAATCCGCCTCAACACCAATGCCTTCTCCTTGAAGGACGATGGCGCGGTGTATGTGGCCAAGGTCGGCGACCTCAAGGTCAGGTGGTCGCGCCGGCTTCCGGCCGCACCTACGTCCCTGACCGTCACCAAAGACAGCTGCGGCCGGTACTTCCTCAGCTTCGTCGTGGAGACCAAGCCGAACACCCTCCCGCAGGTGGAGGCAGAGTCCGGTATCGATCTGGGCTTGTCCGCATTCGCGGTCCTGTCCGACGGCAGCACGATCAGCAGTCCTCGCTTCCTGCGCCGGGCGGAGAAGAAGCTCAAGCGTCTTCAGCGGGAGCTGTCCCGTAAGGCCAAGGGATCGAAGAACCGGGCCAAGGCTCGCCTCAAGGTCGCACGCCAGCACGCCAAGGTGGCCGACCGGCGCCGGGACTGGCACCACAAGGCATCCACACAGATCATTCGCGACAACCAAGCGGTGTATGTGGAAGACCTCGCGGTGGCCGGTCTCGGGCGCACCCGGCTCGCGAAGTCCGTGCACGACGCGGGATGGTCCGCGTTCGTCGGCATGCTTCAGTACAAGGCGGCTTTGCACGGCCGCACCTTTACCAAGGTGGACCGTGCTTTCCCGTCCTCTCAACTCTGCTCAAAGTGCGGATTGAGGGACGGCCCCAAGCCCCTGCACGTCCGGCAGTGGTCGTGCACGGCCTGTGGCACCGTGCACGACCGCGACTACAACGCAGCCCGCAACATCCTTATCGAAGGACGCCGCATCGTCGCCGCCGGACGGGCGAAGACGCTAAACGCTTGTGGAGCGCAGGTAAGACGGGCACACGTGCCCGCACAGCGTGTTGAAGCAGGAAGCCCCGGGAAGGGTCAGACGACCCAGGCCAAAATCCCTGGACTTTAGGCCAGGGAGCACGTCAACTCATCCTCGCCGTCGTCAAGCCGGAGAGGTTCTGTGCATCAACACGACCCGTTGCTCGCAGCTGTCCTCCAGCTGCTCGCCTGATCACCGCGCTTGCCCTGCGTACTGACCCCTGGGCAATTACATGGCCCGGGTGCTCCGAACGCCACCTGAGGGTCGAGCGCTGGGTCTACCGGGGCATCGGCGTGAATCTCGACGTGGAGATGCGCTTGCCCCGCCTACCTGCGTGCAGTCTTGCTTTTTCGCCGTTGCATCCTCTTCCTGCTCCAGTGGACGCACGGGGCTGCGCTTCCTCGACTCGCGCGGGCGGGGGAGCGGATTCCAACATCGGATCCGAAGTGGTTGTTAACTGCGCCCGTGCAACGGCCTCGACTCCAACACCGTCAACACCCAATACCGGCTCCTGCTCTCCAGTGCGACCAACCGTTCCGCCGACAACGCGGACCTGATCCAGTGGGTTATGGAAGTCAAGGCCGCGTCGTCAAGGACAACTCGCCCCCCTCTACACCGTCGAGCCGTCGGACGTGCCGGCCGACGCGGTCACCTCCGCCGCGTCCGGCCTGGACCCGCACATCTCGCCGGCGTCCGCCAGGCTGCAGATCCATCGGGTGGCCGAATGCAACAACCTCCCCGTCGCCGTGGTGCGGAATCGGGTCGACGGCCACACAGACGGCCGGATCCTCGGCTTCATGGGAGAGCCACGGGTCAACGTCCTCAGGCTCAACATCGCGCTCAGACTGATTGAGAGTCCCTGACACCAGCGACCATCGTAGCTCCGCCGAGCACGGTCCGCCGAGCACGGTCCGCCGGGCGAGCGCGGCGGGCCGGGCGAAGGGGAGCGCGGAAGAAATCCGGAACGCGACTGTCGCTGACATGTCATACGCTGACCCCCTCGGCAGCGCTCCACGCGCCCATCGGCGGCGCGAGGGGGGACCGCGCCGCCTTCTCCTGTCAACCCGGCGAACACCGGGTTCCTTCTGTGGGGGTTCACATCACTGTGCGCAGGCGCAGCATTTCGACCGCGACGGCGCTCGCCGTCCTCTTCAGCTCCGCGGCGCTCGTCGCGGGCACCACGGGTCCGGCCGCAGCCGACTCCGCGAAAGTCCTGTCCGTCAAGTCGGTCGGCGACATCGTCGTGGACGGGGTTCACCGGCGTGTCTACGTGTCCGATCCGACCAGCGGCAAGATCGTCGTGACCGACTACACGGGCGCCGTGCAGGCCACTCTCACCGGCCTGCCGGGAGTGACCGGCCTCGCGCTGTCCGCGGACTCCGGCCAGGTGTACGCGGCCGTGAAGGACACCGCCCGGATCGTCTCGGTGGAGACGGGCACGTACACGCAGACGGCCTCCTACGCCCTGGCCAGCGCCAGTGCTCCGACCAGCCTGGAGATCGTCGACGGGCGGCTCTGGTTCGGCTACGGGTCGAGCATCGGGTCGCTCGACGTCTCCGGCGCCGAGCCCGTGGTGAAGCTCGACCAGAGCGGGGGAGCCCAGTTCTTCGGCGCCGCACCGCTCCTCGGCGCCGACCCGGCCGTGCCGGGCGTCCTGGTGGCGGGGGCCGGCGGCCGGCTCGCCGTCTACGACGTCTCCGCCGAGGGCGCGGTGCTGCGGGTCCAGGGCGACATGGACACCGGCGTGAAGCAACTGGACCTGACGCCCGACGGCAAGCAGGTCCTCACCTCCTGGGACGGCAGTGGGAACGGGTACGGCTTCCCCGTCTACTCGACCACCGATCTGAGCGAGACGGCGTCCTACCCGACCGAGGCGTACCCGAACGCGATCGCCGTGGCCCCCGACGGCACCGTCGCGGGCGGCTCCTCCTCCTGGTACGCGCCCGACGTCCACATCCACCGGGCGGGCGACCCGAAGCCGACGCGGCAGTACGAGTTCCCCAACACCGGGAACAGCAGCGGCGGCGACGTCCTGGTCCCCGGCGCGCTGGCGTGGGCGCCCGACCGCAGCCGCGTCTTCGCGGTGTCGGAGAACACCTACGGCACTTTCACCCTGCGCGCCCTGACCGACCCCACCAAGGAGCTGCCCGCTCTGAAGGTGTCGGCTCCCACCAGCGCCGAACGGGCCAAGAAGCTCACCGTGACCGGGAAGCTGACCTCGAAGACGGCGCTCCCCGCCGGCACGCCCCTCAAGGTGACCCGTACGGACCTCGAGTCCCCGAGCGGCAAGGTCCTGCCCAGCGCCACGACGAAGGCCGACGGCACCTTCTCCCTCACGGACACGCCTCCCGCCGGCGGCAAGGTCACCTACAAGGTCGCCTACGCGGGCGACGCCACACACGCTCCCGGCTCCGGCTCCGACTCGGTGCAGGTCTCGCGCAAGTCCACCTCGCTGACCCTGAACCGGAACGGCAAGACGTACGCGTACGGCGCCGACGTGTCCTTCACGGCGCACCTCGGGACCACGTACAAGAACCGCGTGGTCGAGATCTACGCCAACCCCTACGGCCCTGACAAGCCGAACAAGCTGCTGAAGAAGGCCAAGGTCAACGCACAGGGCAACCTGTCGGCGACCGTGGACATGAAGCGCGACACCGTCGTCTCCGCCGTCTTCGCCGGCGACGCCCGCTACGCCTCCAAGACCGTGAAGTCGACCGCGTACGCCAAGGCCAAGGTGTCCGTCAGCGTCTCCAAGCACTACCGGACGGGCAAGATCGGGTCCACGACGTACTTCTACTTCCGGAGGAACACCGATCCGGTGTTCACCACGACCATGAACTACTATTCCGGCCGCAAGCAGCGGTTCGAGCTCGAGGTCTACCACCAGGGCACCTGGTACCCCTCCGTGTCCGAGTACTTCGCGCTGGGCACCAACGGCCAGTCCGCCGTCAGGCTGGAGGCGCCGGGAGAGTCCGGCATCCGCGCCCGGATGCGCTCGTCGTACGTCAACGGATCCTCCGGCGACACCGTCAACAGCACGACGCACGGGACCTGGAAGTACTTCACCTTCACGAACTAGACACCGGTGTGCCGCATCGCGTCCTGACGCGTAAGGGGCGGTGTACGCCGACGAAGTGTCGGAGTACGCCGCCCCCAGGCGTCGGACAAGTGCCGGCCGCTACTTCGGGTCGCGGGTGTAGAGCGACTTGGACCAGGCGTAGCCGAGTACGGCCAGTGCGACGCACCAGGCGGCGGCGAGCCATCCGTTGTGGCCGATCTCGGTGCCGAGCAGCAGTCCGCGCAGGGTTTCGATGGCGGGGGTGAACGGCTGGTACTCGGCGACCGGCTGGAACCAGCCGGGCATGGCGTCGATCGGCACGAAGGCGCTGGACAGCAGCGGCAGGACCATCAACGGCATCGCGTTGTTGCCGGCGGCTTCGGCGTTGGGGCTGGACAGGCCCATGCCGACCGCGATCCAGGTGAGCGCGAGGGACACCAGCGACAGCAGCCCCAGCGCCAGGATCCATTCCACCGCCGTGGCGTCCGTGGCCCGGAAGCCGATGGCCACGGCGACGGCGCCCACGAGGATCACGCTCATCACGCACTGCAGCACACTGCCTGCGACGTGCCCGATGAGTACGGACCCGCGATGGATCGCCATCGTGCGGAAGCGGGCGATGATGCCTTCGGTCATGTCGGTGGAGACGGACACCGCGCTGCCGATGGTGGTGCCGCCGATGGTGAGCATCAGGACGCCGGGGACGAGATACGCGAGGTAGTCGGAGCGGTCGCCGCCGCCGTCTCCGATGCCGGCGCTCATGGTGTCACCGAAGATGTAGACGAAGAGCAGCAGCAGCATGACCGGCGTGAGCAGCAGGTTGAGGGTGAGGGACGGGTAGCGCCGGGCGTGCAGGAGGTTGCGGCGCAGCATGGTGGTCGAGTCGCGTACGGCGAGGGACAGGGAGGTCATCGGCCGCTCTCCTTGGGCTGGTTGGGGATGCCGGCGCCGCTTCCGGTGAGGGCGAAGAAGACGTCGTCGAGGTCGGGGGTGTGGACGGTCAGTTCGTCCGCCTCGATGCCTGCGGCGTCCAGCCAGTCGAGGATGGAGCGCAGTTCGCGCTGGCTGCCGTCGCTGGGGATGTGGAGGGCGAGGGTCTCGTCGTTCGGGGTGGCTTCGGTCAGTGCGGTGGCGGCGGCGCGGTAGGTGTCGGGGTCGGTGAAGCGGAGGCGGACGTGGCCGCCGGGGACGAGGCGCTTGAGTTCGCCGGCGGTGCCTTCGGCGGCGATCCTGCCGTTGTTGAGTACGGCGATGCGGTCGGCGAGTTCGTCGGCCTCCTCCAGGTACTGGGTGGTGAGGAAGACGGTGACGCCGTCGGACACCAGCGCACGGATGATCTGCCACATGGTGTGGCGGGAGCGCGGGTCGAGGCCGGTGGTCGGTTCGTCGAGGAAGATGATCCGCGGGTCGCCGACCAGTGTCATGGCGATGTCCAGGCGGCGCTTCATGCCGCCGGAGTAGGTGGAGGCGGGCTTCTCCGCCGCCTCCACCAGGTCGAAGCGTTCAAGGAGTTCGGCGGCGACGCGCCGCCCTTCGTGCTTGGGCAGGTGGTGCAGGTCCGCCATGAGGAGCATGTTCTCCTCGCCGGTGATCAGGCCGTCGACGGCGGAGAACTGCCCCGTGACGCCGATCGCGGCGCGTACGCCGTCCGGTGAGGTGCCGATGTCGTGGCCGGCGACCTGGGCCTGGCCGCCGTCGGCGGTGACGAGGGTGGAGAGGATCTTCACGGCGGTGGTCTTGCCGGCGCCATTGGGGCCGAGCAGAGCGAACACGGATCCGGCGGGAATGCGCAGGTCGATGCCGTCGAGGACGGTCTTGTCGCCGTAGGACTTGCGCAGACCGGCGGCGGAGATGGCGACCGGCGAGGGGCGAGCCTCCGCCTGTACTGACGTGGGCATGACAGAAGAAGGCATGGTGCCCTCCGTTCGAAGGGGGAAGTGGGGTGAGGGTCTGGGCCGGACGAGGCTGTGGTGCTCAGACCTTGGCGCGGCGGATGTCGATGTTGCCGTACCGCGTGCGAGCACGGATCTTGACGGTGTCCTCGGTCTCGTCGGGGGTCTCGGACGCGGTGAGCGTGTTGCGCACCTGGCCGGAGCCCGAGCTGACGTCGAGCCAGGCGGCCCTCCCCTCGCGCACTCCGACCTCGATGGCGCCGTACGAGGTCTCCAGCTGGACGGTGCCGCGGACCGCCTCGCCCACGCGCAGGGCGCCGTGGGCGGTGGTGGCGGTGACCGAGTCCTCGGCGCGCCGGATGTCGATGTCACCGTTGGCGCCGCTGACCCGCAGCTCGCCGGTCGCGGCGCCGACGGTCGTGGTGCCGTGCGAGTTCTTCAGGACGGCGGGGCCGTCGACGAGGCCGACGCGCAGGCTGCCGGAACTGGTGGTGATCTCGGCCGGGCCTTCGACCCGGTCGACGGTGATCGACCCGTGGGAGGCGGTCAGCTTCAGCGGACCGGTCGCTTCGAGGCGCACGTCGCCGGCCGAGGTCTTCACGCGGACCTCGCCGAGCCGGCCCTCGCCGAGTACCTGGGCCCAGGCGCCGGTCATGTCGACGTGCGACCCCGTGGGCAGTTCGACCGTCACGTCGACGGTGCCGGTGCGGCCGAGGCCGAGCAGGTTGCCCTTGGGTGTCCTGACGTTCAGGACGCCGCCGGCGTACGTGACCTCGGTCTGGTCGGCCGCCCGTACGTCCTGGTCCTTCTTCGCGTCGCGGGGGCGCACCTCGACGACGGTGTCGAGGCGGTCGCCCGCGGTGAACTGGAGGGAACCGGCTTCCACGTGCGCCGTGGCCGTGATCGGTTCGGGAGTGTCGAAAGAAGGCATGGCTGTCCCGTCCTCGTGGGTCTTCGGGCCGTCCCCGCTGGTGGGACGTGGTGTGGGTGAGGTGGTGGCGAGCAGGGGCGCGGTCAGCGCACCCAGCCCGTGAAGCTCTGTCCGACGGTCTTGCTCTTCTCCGTCGTGCGCGGCCGGGTGCCGCCGTCGACGGCGGCCGACACGGCGCGTACCAGCCAAGCGTTGACCGACAGGCCCTCGCGGGCCGCGGCCTCCTCGGCGCGGACCTTGAGGTGGGCCGGCAGGCGCAGGTTGACGCGGGCGGTGCCGCCCTCGTCGCCGTCGGCCGGGGCCGGGGTGCTGAGCGGTTCGAGTGGCGCGGCCGGCTCCGCGGGGGCGCCGCCGTCGGTGGGCGGCGGTGTCACCACGAAGTCGGGGTCCAGCCCGCGCAGCCGTACGTCGACCGAGCCGGGGGCGAGGTGGCGGGTGACTTCGTCCATCGCGGCGGAAAGCACGTTGAGCAGGGTCAGCCGCGTCGCGGACTCCAGCGGAGCGGTGAGCCTGTCGGCCAGCTGACGGGCTTCGTCGCCGCCGGCTTCGGCGGCCACCGCGAGTTCGCGGCGTAGGGAGTCGACATACGGGGTGAGGTCCATAACGCCATCATGGCACCACTGTGGTGCCATTGGCAAGCCTGAGTGGTGTCGTAGGGGTGATGGGGGCGAGGGGTGGTGGGCTGGCCTGCGGAAACGAGTGAAGCGGGCCGATGTAGTGGCGGCGCCATGCATGCTCGGTGTGCGACGGCGGGCGGTAGGTGGCACCATCTGGCGCGCCAAGTGGCGCCATGCGATGCCACGTGGGTGCCATGTGCCGCGCGGAAGGTCTGAGACAGTCGTCGCCGCACGTGGTCGCCGTCTGCCTCCCGATCGAGCGGTTCGAGCCGGCACACCGGGCCCACCCGCCCACCCGCCCACCGGCCCGCCGGGCCCGCGCCCGAGCCTTGGCGACACAGGGCGCGGCAGTCGGCAGGCCGGCCACGGCATCGGCATGGGCGGCCTGCGTCAAAGGGCGTCCGCGAGTACCTCGATCTGATCGGCCAGTTGGGGGTCGGGGTGGGGCACGCTGCCGAATTCGTCGTCTTCGTCGGTCGTCAGTTGCTGCACGAGGGCGCGCAGGACGGGGTTGGGTGCGCGGTGGTCGTCGTGCCGGGTGGCGTGGCGGATGCTCAGCCGTCCGGCGTGGAGCATGTCCCCGGAATCGAGGTCGGCGGCCTGGTCGGCCCAGTGGGCGGCGTCACGGCGCTCACCGCGTGCCAGGTGCAGGAGGTGGAGGCAGTAGGCGGCCGTCGGATTCCCCGAGCCGGCGGCGAACTGCCACCAGAACTGTGCCGCCTCGTGGCTGCCGGCCAGATTCAGCAGGCAGGCGAACTGCAGGGCGCCGTCGGGTTCGATGCGGCGGGCGTTGACCAGACGGGCCAGGTGCTCCGCGGCGTCGATGCCGTTGAGCGCTTCGGCGGACAGGGCGTCGAGATCTTTGGCCGCCTGGTCGTGAAGGGTGGGGAAGAAACCGGCCGGGGTGGCCGGGGCGGGGCGGGCGATGCCGGCGCTGCGGGCGAGGGCCGTGTCGAACAGCAGGGTGTTCGTGACGTCATGGGCGATCTCCCGCTTGGATGCCGCGAGGTCGAAGTCGGCGAAAGCGTCGGGGATCACGGCGTCTTCCAGTGCTTCGTCGATGTCGCGCGGATGCCGCATGGATCAGTCCTTCTTCTTGTCAGCGACCGCGTACAGGGGCAGGCCGAGCTTCTTCGCGATCCGTCGCCGGGCCAGACGCCGGTGGGAGCGCACGGTGTCCTGTTCGACGCCCATGATGCTGGCGACCTTGTCGGACGGGTATCCGAGTACGTACGGCAGGACGATCGTGTCGTACTGCCGCTCGGGCAGGGAGGCGATGGCGGTGTACAGGCCCGAGGCGGTCTCCATCACCGCGAACTGGCAGCGCACCGACTCCAGCACCGCCGCGGCGGTGCGCTGGAAGGCGGCGGTCTCCACGAGTTGCGGATCGAGGCCGGCCAGACGCAGGTGGGTGTCCACGCGTACCTTCAGCAGCGCCCACGCGTACGCCTCGGGGCTCTCCGTACGCATGACCCGTTCCCAGTTGAGCGCGAGGTGGGAGAAACAGCGGCGGACCACGGCACGGGCGGCGTCCTTGTCCCCGAGCATCGTGTGGGCGTAGTTCAAGTAGGCATGTACATACATGTCATGAAACGCCTCAAGTGCCGGCGGCATGCGGTACTGGACTTCGGCCAGTCGCTCGCCGGACTCGTCCGGCGAAGGAAGTTGAGCGTTCACGGCTGGGCCTCCTCGTCGCGACCGGCCGGGGCCAGAGCCTCGTGCGGGAAACGGCCGCGCGAGCGGTCCTCGACCAGGGCGGCGGCTCCCACCCGCACCCCGGCGCGCAGCAGGCGCCGGGTCAGGTGGCGCAGATCCGGGGTGAAGACGCGCAGGGCGGTGGCGAGCAGCAGCAGGGCGAACACGTCATCAGGCGTCACGGCTTGTCCCTCTCCGATGGACGGCACCGTCAACTCCCGGTGGTGCCGGAGGACTTCGCTGTCCTCAAGACGCAGCTTTCCGAACCGGGACGGTCAAACGTGCAACGCCATCGGTAAGAAAATTCTGAGAAGTGAGCGTCTGCCCACCTCCGGCCCCACACCACACGCCTCACCTGTCACAAGCAGTGACCGCGCAGCCGCCCATGGACCCCTCCGACCTGCATAGACGCTTGAGTCGACGCGCGAACGCCGACGGCCACCGTGACTGTTGCGATGCGAACCGAATGTGGTGCAGCTCACTCACGTCGGATCGCATGAGGAACGCTGGTGTTCCGCGCCGACACTTCGGCCAGGCGCCGGACTCACCGTGGCCGGTCGTGGCGGTCGGTGTCAGGCAGCGCCTGTTCGGTCCAGAGCGTCTTGCCGGGTGCCGTGTACCGGACGCCCCACGCCTGCGCCAGCTGCGCGATGATGAACAGGCCGCGTCCGCCTTCGTCGACCGTGCCGGCGTGACGCAGGAGGGGTGCGCCCGAGCCGGCGTCGCGTACTTCGCACGTCAGGGTGCGGTCGTGGATGAGGCGGAGTTCGAGCGGTGGACTTCCGTACTTGACGGCGTTGGTGACGAGTTCACTGACGATGAGGCGGGTGTTGTACGCGCTCTCGTCGTCCACGTCCCACGCGGCGAGCTGGCCGCGGATACGGCGCCGAACGTCGGCCACTGCCTGCGGGTCGTCGTCGAGCGGCCATGCAACGAAACGGTCGCGGGGGAAGGGGCGCGTGCGCGCGACGATCACCGCTGCGTCCTCCGTGCCGCGACGGGACGGCAGCGCGTAGACGAGCGAGTCGCACAGGTCCTGGAGCGGGCGGTCGCGGTAGTCCGGTGTCGACGCCAAGGGGCTCGCTGCTTCGGCGAGTGACGAGGTGAGGTGCGGGTCGCTGGCGAACACCAGCACGCTGCCGTCGGGTACGTCGGCGACGGTGGCCGCGAAGGGGGCGTCCTCCGCAGTGCCCAGGCGTGGGCCGGCCGGTGCGCCGGGGACGGTGACGGTGCCGTCCGGGCGCACGACGAGAGGGGCCAGATCACCCGCGACGGCTGTCGTGCAGGTGCCGGTCAGCGGGTCGTGGACCGCGTACACGCAGTCGGCGGTGAGAGGTTCCCGGTGCAGCGGGTCGCCGGGCGGCAGGTGTGCCCGCTCGGACGCGAGCTGACGTGCCGTGTCCTGCAGACGGGCGAGGAGCTCGTCGGGGGCGAGGTCGAATGCCGTCAGGGACCGGATGGCGGTGCGCAACTGCCCCATGGTGGCCGCCGCGTTCAGTCCGCTGCCCGACACCCTGCCGACGACCAGGGCGGTGCGGGCACTGGACAGGGCGATCGTGTCGTACCAGGCGCCGGGATCGCCGCCGGTGACCGAGAGGTACGCGGTCTCCAGCGAGGTGCGGCTCTCCGGACGACGGGGCAGCAACTGGCGCTGGACGGTGGCGGCGACGGTGTGCTCCCTCGTGTAACGCCGGGCGTTGTCGACGCACAGCGCCGTATGCGCGGCCAGCTCGACGGCGAGTTCCCGGTCGGCGTCCTCGAAGGGCCGGGAGTCTCCGGTGCGGTAGAGGCTGACGATGCCCAACGGCGCTTCCCGCAGCGCCAGGGGCACCACCAGGAGGGAGTGGGCCGCCGACGAACGGATCGCCTCGGCGCCGGGCGGATCGAGCGACAGCCACGGGGCGGACGGACGCAGGGGAACCACCCGTGGGCACAGATCGGCCAGCGCCTGGGTGAAGGGTGTGGGCGCCGGCAGCCGCCGTACGCCGCCGACCGGGTGCGTCGGCGGTGTGCCCGGCCGGGCGCTGCGGAATGCGGTGCGCATCAGGGGGGTGCCCGGCCGCAACGGCGCTGCCGGCGGGTCGTCACCGCGGATGACCGCGTCCACCACCTCCACGATCGCGATGTCCGCGAACCCCGGCACCACCGCATCGACGAGCTCCTCGCCGGTGACGGCCGGATCCAGGGTGCGACCCACCTTCCGGCGTACGGAACCGAGCACGCCGGTGCGGACGCGCGCCTGCTCCCGTTCGGTGACGTCCACGGCGGTGACGCCCAGGCCCAGCGACGTGCGATGGTCCCCCTCCAGGCGCAGGGCGGTGACCTCGAAGGATCGCTCCTGCGGCGGACTCTTCCCTACGCCGGCGCGGACGACGCGCTGTGTCACCGGCTCTCCGGTACGCAGAACCCCGCGCAGAAGTGCCTCCATGTCATCGTCGTCGTCCACCAGGCCGTACACCTCGCGGAACGGGCGCCCCCGCAGGGACCCCGGCGGTACGTCGCGCATGACCGGTGTGGCGGTGTTGACCCGCACCACGCACAGGTTCTCGTCCAGCAGGTGCAGGCCGACCGGCGACTGCGTGAACAGGGCCTCCAGCATCGCGGCCGCGGCCTCGTCCACCCGCGGGACGGGATCGTACTGCGCCACGCGGCCACCTCCGAGTGCGGTTGTGTGTCCTCTGCCGTGCCCGCCGTGGTGACCGCGGCCGGCCGTGCCCCCTGCTCGCCCGGTGGCCGCGGTGGGCGCGCATCGCGCGTCGCCTGGCGGTGCGGGCGCCCGTGGTGCGGGCACGAGTGGGTCGGGCACCAGTAGGTCGGGCACCAGTGGTGCGGTGCCCACTCTGCGCCCTGTCGCCGGCGGGCGGCTCACCCGTGACGGGGGAGCCCGGCGCGACATCGCGCGCATACACGCCCGAACACTGCCATCCTGATGAGAAGCGTCGCCCACAACCTGACGAAGGGTGGTGGTGGACCGCGATGGCACGGCAGCCGCAGCACGACGACCGTCCCATGTCCCCGGACGCCGATCCCCAGGGAGAGCCGTTCCTGCGCACCCGGTTCGCCGTCCCCGCGCCCCCGGCGACTTTCCTGCCCCGCAGGCGATTGACCCGGCATCTTGACCAGGCCCTCTCCACCCCGCTGACCATGGTCAACGGAGCCGCCGGGGCCGGCAAGACCCTTCTCGTGGCCGACTGGGTGGCCGGCAGGGACGAGCCCGTCGCCTGGCTCACGACCGAGGGGACGGGCCGTGGACCCGGAATCCTCTGGGCGTACCTGATGCAAGCCCTGCGCGTCGCCGGTGTGCCGATGCCCGCGGACGTCGGCTGTCCCGCCGACGCGAACCGTGTGGACCGTACGCTGCTGGCGCGTGTCGCGGCGCATCTCAGTGCCCGGGGGGAACCCGTCATCGTGGTCCTCGACGAGTACGACCGCGTGGGCGACCCGCGGATCGCGGAACAGCTCGAGTTCGTCCTGCGCCACGCGGGGCGGGGCATGCGCCTGGTCCTCGTCACCCGCACCGAGCCACTGCTGCCCCTGCACCGGTACCGGGCGGCAGGCGACATGACCGAGATCAGGGGTGCGGAGCTGGCCTTCACCCCCGAGGAAGCGGCCGCTCTCCTGGAACTGCACGGGCTGAGTCTTCCGGTGGACGCCGCACGCGCGCTCGTACAGCGCACCCGGGGCTGGGCCGCCGGCCTGCGGCTGTGCGCCCTGGCCGCGCAGGAGCGTCCGGACGCGGAGCGCTACCTGAAGGAGTTCGAGAGTGACCGTTCCACGGTCGCGGACTTCCTGGTCGCTGAGGTCCTGGAGCGGCAGCCGTCCGAAACGCAGGATCTCCTGCTGCGCGCCAGCGTCCTCGAGCGCTTCTGCCCCGACCTGGTGAACGCGCTCACCGGGCGTACCGACGCCGAGGCGGTGCTGAACGGACTGCACCGGGACAACGCGTTCGTCGAGCACCTCGGGCACTCCTGGTACCGCCTCCACCCGTTGTTCGGAGAGATTCTCCGAGCCCACTTGCGCGTACGGTGTCCCGGCCTGCGGCCCGAGCTCCACCGGCGGGCCGCGCACTGGCTGCGGCGCTCCGGACCCCTTGAGCAGACACTCGGTCACGGGGCCGCAGCGGGCGACTGGGAGTTCACGGCGGGCGCCCTCGTGGACGATCTCGCGATCGGTCAGTTCTTCACCGGCCGGCGCTCCGACGACCTGGCCCAACTGTTCGCAGGGATGGGGCCCGAGCCCGCGAGCCCCGCGACGGACATCGTCCGCGCGGCTCGTGCACTGGCCCGGAGCGACGCCGGCCGGGGCCTGACACACCTTGGACGCGCCGAGACGAACCTGGGCCGGGTGGAGGCGAACGGCCAGTCCGCCGCCGCGCGGCTGAACTGCGCCCTGCTGGAAGCCCTGGCGGCCCGGCTGACCGGCTCGCCCCACAGGGCGGAGACGGCCGCCGCGACAGCCCGGCACCTGCGCGACGAAGTTCCCTCCGGGTTGCTGGACAAGCATCCCGAACTCACCGCCCTTCTGCTGACCCACCTGGGCTCGACACGGCTGTGGGCCGGGCGTTTCGACGACGCACGCGCCGCCCTGGTCGCGGCGGCCGGTGCCCCCGGGGAAGCTTCGACGGCGCTGCCACGCGGCGATGCGCTGAGCCGCTTGGCCCTCATCGACTACCTGGACGGCTGGCTCGGCCGGGCGGAGCGTACGGCCCAGGAGGCCATCACCGCGACCCAACGGTGCGGCCTGCCACAGCCCTCCGGCTTCGGCGTCGGGCAACTGGTCCTGGCAGCGGTGGCCGTGGAGCGCAACGAACTGAACCACGCCCAGACCCTGCTGGACTCGGTGTCCCAGTCGCCGCCCCCGATGCGGGACCCGGTGACCGAAGCGGGGCGGGCCATGGCCACCGCGCACCTGCTGCTGGCACAGGGCAGGACGCGCGCCGCGGTCGAGGCGGCCGAACCGGCCGTCCGCGCCGAGACGGCCTCGCCCTGGGCGTCGGGGCACACCGCGCTCATCACCTCCGCGGCCCACTTGGCCGAAGGCCGGCCGGAGGCGGCGGCCGAGCTCCTGCGCGAGGTTCCCGGCGGCCAGGTGGCGTGCGCCGTGGGGGCGGCGCGGGCCCTCCTCGCCGCGGGCGATCCCGGCGCGGCGATCGCCCTGCTCGACACCGTGCGCCCGGAACCCCGCGCCGGCCCGGGGCTGACGGTCCGGGCCACGCTGGTGAGGGCGCGGGCAGCGGACGGGGCGGGGGACAGCGCCACCGCGCGCCGGTTGCTGGCAAAGGCCCTGCGGGAGGCACGGCGCGACAGACTGCGCCGCCCCTTCCTCGAAGCGGAACCGTGGATACGCCCCTTCCTGAGCGCCGGGCCACTGCGGGAGTCGGCCGCCGGATGGCTGGTGCCCGGGCGCGTACCGCCCGGTGGGACATCACGCTCCGCAGACGAGCTGCCGCCCGTCGTGGAGGAACTGAGCGGGCGCGAGAGGGACGTACTGCGACGGCTGGACCGGATGATGTCCACGGAGGAGATCGCCGCCGACCTCCATGTGTCGGTGAACACGGTCAAGACCCACCTCAAAGGCGTCTACCGGAAGCTGGCGGTCAGCCGTCGCACCGACGCCGTGCGCCGCGCCCGCAAACTGCGGTTGCTGTGAGGGGAAGGCCGCCGGCCCCGGCGAACGCCCTCGCCGGTACGTAGGGTCACCTCCGCAGGGTGAGGCCGGACGCCGTACGGAGGCCGACGATGGGAGGGAAGCCGCACCCCATACGCCCGGGGCTGCCTGCGGGAGAGCCGCTCATGCGCTACGAGATCCGCGTCGAAGGACATATATCGGAACCGCTGACCAGCGCCTTTCCGGAGTTGGAGCACGTGGTGATGTCCGGCCGGACGGTCCTGTTCGGAGACGTCGTCGACGAGGCGCACCTGTACGGGCTGCTGGCCCGCTGCCAGTCGCTGGGGTTGCGGGTGCTGGAAATGCGGCAGCTGCCGGAGTAACGCGTTGCACGCCTGCCGGCCGCTCGGGCTGCGCCCACATCAGCTGAGACGCGTACAGGCCGAGACTCGTACGAGTGCCCTGCCGACCCCCCCGGCCGGCCGTCCTCACCCGCTCCGGGTGAGGACGCGAACGCTTGCGTGGGACAGGCTGGAAGCGAGCACAGAACGGCTGCCGGGCGCCCGCCCGGAACGGAGGCGACTGATGAACGAGCAGGTGTACCTCGCGTACGACTATCCACTCCTGAGCGTCTTCTGGACCATGCTCGTGTTCTTCCTGTGGGTCGCGTGGTTCATCCTGCTCTTCCGCATCGTCACCGACGTCTTCCGCGACGACACCCTGAGCGGCTGGGCCAAAACGGGCTGGCTGGTCTTCGTCCTCGTCCTCCCCTTCGTGGGCGTGTTCGTGTACGTGATCACCAGAGGCAGGAACATGGGCCGCCGGGAGATGGCACAGGCGCGCGCCAGGCAGGACGCGGTGGACGACTACATCCGGGAGACGGCCAAGGGCGGCCATGGCGGGCGCACCAGTGTCGACGAGCTCGCCAGGCTCTCGGAGATCCGCTCTCGCGGCGACATCACGGACGAGGAGTTCCGCCGGGCGAAGGAACTCGTCCTGAGCGGCTCGGGAGCGTCAGGACGGACGGGCGACTGACCCTCCGTGCCCCCACCCGACCCGGTAGGAAGGTGACCGTCCATGTGCCGATGGCTGGCGTACTCAGGCACCCCGGTGCTCCTCGACAGACTCCTCTACCAGCCCGCGCATTCGCTGATCGACCAGAGTCTGCACTCCCGGCTCGGCGTAGAGACGACCAACGGGGACGGTTTCGGTGTCGGCTGGTACGCGCAGGAGACCGGACCCGACAGTCCTGCCGTAGTACGCGAAGTCGGACCGGCATGGAACAACCGCAACCTGCGCGAGATCGCCACCCACACCAGGTCCCCGTTGTTCTTCGCGCACATCCGCGCCTCCACGGGCACGGCGGTACAGGAGACCAACTGCCACCCGTTTCGCCACGGCCGGTGGATGTGGATGCACAACGGCGCCATAGCCGGGTTCTCCACTGTGCGCAGAGACCTCTGCCTGGCCGTGGAGCCCTCCCTGTTCCCCGACATCGAGGGCTCCACGGACTCGGAGGTGATGTTCTTCCTGGCCCTCACGTTCGGACTGCGGGACGACCCACCGCGAGCGGTGGCCCGCATGGCGGGTTTCGTCGAGCACACCGCCCACGAACACGGCATCGCCGCCCCGCTCCAGATGACCGTCGCCACGACCGACGGCGTGAACGTATGGGCGTTTCGCTACGCCAGTGAGGGCGCCGCGCGCTCGCTGTACTACAGCAGCCGCGTGGAATCGCTCCAGGCGCTGCACCCCGACATGTCGTTCCTGCGCGGTCTGTCCGACGAAACCCGCCTCGTCGTCTCCGAGCCGCTGGGCGATCTGCCGGGCGCCTGGCACGAGGTCCCGGAGCACACCTACGGAGTCGTACAAGCCGGTGCGGACGAACTCCGGCCCTTCGCGCCGGTGTGATCCACCCCGCACTGTGCCCCTGACAGTGCACCCGTACGAGGGCGTCGACCGGCGACGACGGCCGGCGAACTCCCGCACGGCAAGAGGCGGTTCGGCCTCCGGGCGTCGACGGTGACGGCCGGAGCCGCCGTCGCACAGCAGCGGCGACCAGCCGGCTAGCGCCCATGCCCGCCCGGTACCGGTGTCGATCAGTCGGCGTCGCGGGGTCTGCTGAACTCTTCGATCAGCACGGGATACTGCTCTCCACCGTGCCGGGCCGCGACCGCCAGGTCGGCCATCGCCTTGAAGCCAGACCTACCCGCCCTTCGACGGCACGGACACCCGGAGTCTGTCCCCGCCTGAGCCGGCCGGGGCCGGGCGCCAACCCGGCCCGTGCCGGTGCGATGACCGGAGCGCCGTCTCGCGGGCGGACGAAGGCCCCAGGAATCCTTACGCCATCCAGGTCGAGGTGGCGCCGGTGCACAGCCCGTTCGAGGACCCGGGACACGCACGCTCCTACGTTGGCGTTACGCCGAGACACCGGGGAGAGTGACATGACCGAAACGAACGACGCGGCCGAGGCCGATCGCGCGATCAAGGCCAAGCACCGCAAGATGTGGGCGCTGGGCGACTATCCGGCCGTGGCCACGCAGCTGATTGCGGAGCTGGGCCCGACCCTGGTGCGCGCGTGCGGCGTACGGAGCGGCCAACGGGTCCTGGACATCGCGGCAGGCTCGGGCAATGCCGCCATTCCCGCGGCCCTGACCGGGGCGAGCGTCGTGGCGTCGGACCTCACGCCCGAGCTGCTGGAGACCGGTCGCAGGCTCGCGGGCGAGCGCGGCGCCGACGTGGAGTGGCGTGAGGCCGACGCGGAGGCGCTGCCCTTCGCCGACGACGAGTTCGACACCGTGATGTCGACGGTGGGGATCATGTTCGCCCCGCATCACCGGGCCGCGGCCGGCGAACTGCTCCGGGTCTGCCGGCCGGGCGGGACCGTCGGGCTGATCAACTGGACTCCGGAAGGCTTCATCGGCCAGATGTTCGCCACGATGAAGCCGTACGCCCCCGCGCCGCCGCCGGGAGCTCAGCCCCCGCCGCTGTGGGGCCGGGAGGACCACGTCCGTGATCTGCTCGGGGACGGGGTCACGGACGTCGAAGTGCGCCGGCAGACCGTACGGGTCGACCGCTTCGGGAGACCGGAGGACTTCCGTGAGTACTTCAAGACCACTTACGGTCCCACCATCGCCGCGTACCGGAACATCGGGGACGATCCCGAGCGGGCCGCCGCACTCGACCGCGATCTCGACGCCCTCGCGCAGCGCCATGACGGCGGGGGAGGAGACACCCTGCTCCTGGACTGGGAGTACCTGCTGTTCACCGCCCGCAAGCGCGACTAGCGGCCGGGCTGCGATACGTGGTCGGGGGTGGTTCGCCACGGCGCGGCACGACGTCGCACCCCCGGCCGGACGGGCACGGGCACGACGCTCACTGCGCCTGCTCCGCCGGGGTGGTGCAGGCGCGAGCCCGAGTGCCGGACGCCCGCGAGTTCGGCCCGCGAGTGGCCCGCGGGCTCCTGACGTACATGCGGAGTTCACCGTACGCACCTGACGCGGCAACCGGTTACTTCGCGCCGGTCGGCACAGTGTGCCCACCACCCGACCCGATTCGATCATCAGTGAGACAGGCCATGTCACGGCTGGTCCGCTGCCAGGAGCCTGTCGCCGCGATGGACATCCCCCGTCAGAGATCCGCCACTGCCGTGCAACCGTCCGAAGGGGCCGGGCGGTCCGAGGGGATCAGAGATCCGTGGTGGGACAACGCCCGGTTCGCCTCCGCCACACTGATCGTCGTCCTGCACACCGTGGGCAGCATCATGACCCGTGAAGAGGTGCTGCACTCGTTCCACATCGCCAGTTGGGCCTTCCGCGTGCCGGCCTTCGTCGTACTGGCCGGTGTGTTCAGCAGCGCGGGCCCGCTGGGCGACCGTCCCCTGCGTTCCCTGTTGCAGAGCATCGTGGTGCCCGCCCTGCTGTTCAGCCTGCTCTTCTCGCTGGAGAGCTACTGGCTGGGGGCGGAGTTCTCCGTCCACATAGCGCAGTTGCCGTGGACGCTGTGGTTCCTCATGTCCCTCTTCTGCTGGCGGTTGCTGCTGCCGCTGGTGGCGCAGCTGCGTCACCCGCTGCTCGTCACCACGTGCGTCGCCCTCGGGGTGGGTTACGTCGACGAGTTCGGGATGGCCTTCTCGGCGAGCCGGACCCTGGTGTACCTGCCGCTGTTCTACCTTGGCTGGCGCATCGGCCAGGGACATCTGCACACCTGGCTCACCAGCCGCCGGAGCCTGCCCGTGGCGGTCTGCGGAGTACTGGCCTCCTGTGCCGTGGGCCTGCTGTGGCACCAGGACATCAAGGGCAACTGGCTGTCGATGCGCCATCCCTACACCGTCGCCGACCCACTGAGCCTCGAATTCGCCTGGGTCATTCGCCTGCTGGTTCTCGCCTCCGCCGCGGCCCTGGTGCTCTGTCTGCTGCGCCTGATGCCCCGGCGGCGCCTGCCGCTGATCTCGGCGGTGGGCGCGGGCGGCTTCACCATCTATCTGCTGCATCCGCTGGTGATCCTGCCGCTGCGGGAACTGGGCTGGATCTCCCGCGCGAACACCCCCGTGGAGATCGCCGGTCTCATCCTGTGCGCGATCCTGCTGACGGTTGTTCTCGGCTCGTCCCCGGTCCGCAGACTCGTCCGGCCCCTGACGCGCCCGCCCATGGGGTGGCTGTTCGCCCCCGCCCCGCCCCGGCAGCAGCCCGTGCCGACGACGACCCCTACTGCTGCGCCCGACTCCGGTGAGCGGCAGGTCACTGCGGCCACGCGGGCACCGTGACCGCCACTCGGCCGCCGCACGGCGCGGTCAGAGGGCTGCTGTGCCGGCTGTGGTGATGCGGGTGATCGCTTCGAGGGTGAGGGCGCGGTCGTGGGGCTCGGTGGCCAGGGCCCGGTGAAGGGTCAGACCTTCGATGAGCGCGTCGAGCTGGCGTGCGGTGCCCGGGTCGAAGTGCTTCTCCAGGTGGACGCGGCTGCGGCGCATCCATGCGTGGGTGAGTTCCCGGTACGCGGGCCGACGGGCGGCGAGGGTGTACAGCTCCTGGGCGAGCACGAGGTCGCGCCGGCTTCCTTCGGAGAGGGCGTGCACGAGATCGGCCACGGCCTCCCTGGCCTGCCCCGGGTCGGCGGGCACGGAGAGATACGCGTCGAAGACGGCCGCGATGTGGTCGGTGAAGCGGCCGAACGCTTCGCGCAGCAGGTCGTCGATGCCGCTGAAGTGGTAGGTCATCGACCCCAGGGGCACAGCGGCGCGGGCGGCGATCCTGCGGTGGGAGACGCGTGCGATGCCCTCGTCGGCGATCAGGTCGAGAGTGGCGGCGATGATGCGCTCGCGTCGCTGCGGGTCGGTGTGTCCGGTGGCCATGGCGACAGACCCTAGAGGCCGCGTACCACGCGGGCGGGGTTGCCGACGGCGACGGCGTTCGCGGGGACGTCCTTGGTGACGACGGCGCCTGCGCCGATGACGGAGTTGTCCCCGATGGTGACGCCGGGCAGGACGATCGCGCCGCCGCCGATCCAGACGTTGTCGCCGATGGTGATGGGCTTGGCGGATTCGAGCTTGTCGCGCCGGGGTTGCGGCTCCAGCGGGTGTGTGGGGGTGAGGAGTTGCACGTGGGGACCGATCTGGCAGTCCTCGCCGATGGTGATCGCCGCCACGTCCAGCGCGGTCAGGTTGTAGTTGACGAAGGTGCGCGCCCCGATCGAGATGTTGCTGCCGTAACGTACAGCGGCGGCCGTACGTGCGCCTCTTCGCCCAACGCGCCGAGCAGTTCGGCGAGGACCGGCCGGGCGGACTCGGCGTCTTCGGCGTAGGCGGCGTGGTAGCGGGCGGCGAGGTGCACGGCCCGTTGCAGGCGGCGGGCGATCTCGGGGTCGTCGGCGACGTACAGGTCGCCCGCCGCCATGCGTTCCAGGTTGGTACGCGGGTCGCCCGCGAAGTAGTCCGTCGGCATGCGACCGAGCGTATACCTGCGAGTGTACGAACGTACACTCATGAGGGCGTGCCGCGTCGGCCGTCAGGACTGCCGCAGCGGCGCCGGGTCGTCTGCTCGATTTCCGGGACTCCAGCCCGTCCTCTACTCTAGGTAGACCTACCTACCTAGTTTGGACTGTGATGGGCGAGACCGACGTGAGCACAGCAGGCAGCGGACGGCGGCGTCCCGCCCGCCGGCGGCTGCTGGAGGCGGCGGCCCGGCGCTTCTACGCCGATGGTGTGGCGGCGACCGGCATCGACACGATCACGGCCGAGGCCGGCGTGGCGAAGATGAGCCTGTACAACAACTTCTCCTCCAAGGCCGACCTGGTCCGGGCCTACCTGGACGCCCGGCACGAGGAGTGGCTCGGCCTGTACCGGGCCCGACTGGAGCACGCCGACGGCCCGCGCGAGGGCGTACTGGCGGTCTTCGACGCGTACGCCGATCACGCGGCCTTCGCGTACGAGCACGGCTTCCGTGGCTGCGGGCTGCTCAACGCCGCCGCCGAACTGCCGGCCGGTGACGAGGGCCGGGCCGTGGTCCGCGCCCACAAGGAGGAGGTCGAGCGCCTGATCGCCGGTCACCTGGAGACGTTGCTGCCCGGCCGGCTCGACGAGGCCCGCGCGACGGCCGAGCACCTGTCCTTGCTGCTGGAGGGCGCGATGGCCCGCGCCGGCCTGGAGGGCGACGGTGTGCGCGTCCAGCACGCCCGCTCGATGGCCGAGGCCCTGCTGGACCGGCTGTGAGCCGCGTCGGCCACGGCCGCTCCGCGAGAATCGGCGCCCTGTGCGTGCTGGCCGCCTCCGTACTCTGGGGAACCACGGGCACGGCAGCCACCTTCGCTCCCGGCGTCGGTCCGCTGGCGATCGGGGCCGCCGCCATGGGCCTCGGCGGACTGCTCCAGGCCCTCGTCGCCGCCCCGCAAATCCGCCGTCACGCGTCTGGGCTGCGCGCCCAGCGCGGCACGGTGCTGCTCGGCGCCGCCTCGGTGGCGGTCTACCCCCTGGCGTTCTACAGCTCGATGCACCTTGCCGGAGTCGCCGTGGGCACTGTCGTGTCGATCGGCACCGCCCCGCTGGTCTCCGCGCTGATCGAGCGCGTCGTGGACGGCCGCCGCCTCACCCGCCGCTGGACGCTCGCGGCCGCGCTCGGCCTGCTCGGCACCGTGCTGCTGTGCGTCGCCGAAGCCGCCCGTGCCGCCGACGGCAGGGGGGCGGCGTCCGTGGCGAACACGCTGCTCGGCATCGGTCTCGGCCTGGTCGCCGCCGCGACGTACGCCCTCTACTCCTGGGCCGCCCACCGGCTCATCACCCGCCAGGTACCTTCCCGCGCAGCCATGGGCGCCGTCTTCGGACTCGGCGGACTGCTTCTCCTGCCCGTCCTGCTCGCCACGGGTGCTCCGCTCGTCGCCTCCTGGCCGAACGCCGCCGTCGGCACCTACATGGCGCTCGTCCCGATGTTCGCCGGCTACGTCCTCTTCGGCTGGGGCCTTGCGCACGTCCCCGCCAGCACCGCCACCACACTGTCCCTGCTCGAACCGGCCGTCGCGGCCGTCCTCGCCGTCCTGGTCGTCGGCGAACGCCTCCCCGCCACGGGCTGGACGGGCATCGCCCTCGTCATCGCCTGCCTCGCCGTTCTCACCACCCCCACACCCGCGCACCGCCGCTCACGCGAACAAGTGCCTGTCCCTGCGGGCGGTGAAAGCGAGGCCACAGTGCCCACCCTCGCCGGCCGTGCTGACTGAGCGCGCGGTCACTTCGACCTGGTCGGACCCGTGCGCCCACCAGTGGACGATGCCTACGCGACACGGGGAAGCCGCACCGTGACGAGGAGGCCGCCGGCGGGGCGCGGGACGAGGGCGAGGGTCCCGTCGTGGGCGCGGACGACGCTGTGCACGATGGCCAGGGCGAGGCCGACACCGGCGTGCTCGTCAGTACGTACGCGTTCCGTCCCGCGCTGGAATGGTCCGGTGAGGGTGGGGACGAGCCCCGGTGGGAGCCGCGGGCCCGTGTTCTCGACCCGCAGCACGCTCGTGTCGCCGTGCGCCTCGGTGTGCACGGTCACGGTGCCGTCGGCGCAGTGGTTGTGGACGATGGCGTTCTGGACGAGGTTCGTCACCATCCGCAGCAGGAGTTCCGCGGAGCCGGCGGTCTGTGCGGCGCCGCCGGTGACGTCGAGCGTGATTCCGCGCCGTTCGGCGAGGGGAAGCAAGGTTTCGGCGGCCTCTTCGGCGACGAGGGACAGGTCGGCACGCTCGCGGGCGAAGTTCCCGCGGTCGCCGCGGCTGAGCAGCAGGGCCTCGGTGAGGTCGATCGCCCGCTTGTTGGCCGTGTGGAGTCGTTCGACGAGTTCGCCTTGGTCCCGCGTGGGGTCCTTGCGGGCGACGTCGAGAAGTGCCTGTGCGACGGCCAGCGGGGTGCGCAGTTCGTGGGAGGCGTTCGCGGCGAACCTCTGCTGCTCGGCGACGTGGGACTCGAGTTGTTCCAGCATCGAGTCGAACGCGTCTGAGAGTTCCCGGAACTCGTCCTGGCGGCCCTCCATGCGGATCCGGTGGGACAGAGATCCGTCACCGGCCATCCGCGCCGCAGTCGTGATCTGTGCGAGAGGCGCCAGCATCCGGCCCGCGAGGAGCCACCCCCCGACGACATGCGGGACACCTGATCAACAGGTCGTTCTACAGCCACCACGCTACTGTGCACCGGGAGTTGAGTGACAGGGCCCCCTTGCTATGGTGGGCCGATGTCATCGGTCAAGCAGGTCCAGGTCACCTTCGACTGCGCGGAACCCGAGCGTGTCGCTCGCTTCTGGTGCGAGGTGTTGGGGTACGTCGTACCTTCACCACCCGAAGGCTTTGCCACGTGGGACGACTTCAACCGCTCGCTGCCGCTTGAGGATCGGGACTCGTGGTTCGCATGCAGTGATCCTTCTGGTGTGGGCCCGCGCTTCTACTTCCAGCGCGTTCCCGAAGGCAAGGTCGCCAAGAACCGGGTGCATCTTGACGTGCGGGTCGGCATCGGGCTCGTGGGGGAAGAGCGCCTGGCCACGCTGGAGGCCGAATGCGCACGACTTGTCGCGCTCGGCGCACATCGCGTGCGGCTGCTGCCCGCCGATGACGAGAACGAGTCCTGCATCACGATGCAGGACATCGAAGGCAATGAGTTCTGCCTCGACTGAACATCTCCCGAGACGGGGACGAGCTTGCAGGTCACCATCAATGAAACGGGGACCTGGCCGGGCATCGGGCCGCATCCCTCAATGCGTCAGGCGAGCGAGAGGGAGGGCACATGACTTCGACGGTGTTCCGTATCGGCGGGGATCTGGAGGTGCGCCGACTCGGTTTCGGTGCCATGCACTTGCAGACGGAGCCCGGGCCCGGCCGTCGGGATTCTCTCGCGGTCGCCCGACGGGCCGTCGAGCTCGGTGTCACCCTGATCGACACCGCGTACATGTATGGCTGGGGCGCCAACGAGGAGCTCCTGGCGGAGGCACTGCACCCGTACGCCGACGGGGTACTGATCACCACCAAGGTCGGAATCGCCCGGTCCGGCCGGCCCGACGGGCGGCCGGCCGCGCTGCGCGAGCAGGTCGAGCAGGCGCTGCGTCGACTCCGCGTCGAGCGGATCGAGTTGCTCCAGGTGCACCGCCTCGACCCCGAGACGCCTCTCTCCGACCAGCTCGGCGCGCTGCGGGACCTGCGGACCGAAGGCAAGGTAGGCCGGATCGGGCTGTCCGAGGTCACCGTCGACGAACTCGACCGGGCACGGGACATCGTCGACATCGCGAGCGTGCAGAACCGCTACAACCTGCTCGACCGTGAGCACGAGCCCGTGCTCGCGGCCTGCGAGGCGGCCGGTATCGCGTTCCTGCCCTGGCGCACTGTCGCCTGGGGGCAGTCCGGGGCGAGGGCCGAGATCGCCGCCGTGGCGGCCGAGGCCGGGGCCAGCCCTACGCAGGTGGCGCTCGCCTGGCTCCTCGGCCACTCGCCGGTCATCCTCCCGATCCCGGGTACCTCCCGTATCGGCCACCTGGAGGAGAACCTCGTCGCGGAGCGCCTGCACCTGACCGAGACCCAGCGCAGCCGCCTCGACCGCCTGTCGGGGAACCAGCCGTAATCCGTTACGTGGCGCAGACGGCCGCACGAGGGCTCCGCTTCGCGTCCCCGACGTCCGCACCCCGCAGCCTGGACGACAGCGCGTAACTCCCAGCGGTATGCGTCGGGCGGGGTGCCCGGGGGGAGCGCGGACGGTGGCGGCCGGTGAGTGATGGACCTTGCCGTTGCCGCGTCAATGCGCCGTCCAGGAGTTGCGTTGGACATCGTGGAAGGTTCTACGCGCGTCGGAATTCGGGTCGGCATATCGGAAAACACCAGTCGCTATGGGTGCGGTTGGAGCAATGGCCACAACCTGCGAGCAGGGGGCGAAATACGACTCGGGTCGGGAGAGAATTCCGGACGCACCGTCCGGAAAAAGATCAAGAGGAAGTATTCGTGCGACCAAGATTCTTCGGCGCGACCGCCTCCATGGCCGCACTCGGCCTACTGGGCTCCCTCGTGACCGCCTGCGACCTGAGCGGGAGCGGCAGCGGCGACGGGACGACTCTGCGCCTGGTGGCCGCCGAGTACGGCACCAGCCCCGGAACCAGCTCCAAGGCGTACTGGGACAAACTGGCCGCCGCCTTCACCGCCGCCCACCCCGGCAAGAGGGTCGAGGTGACGCTCCACCCGTGGGCCGACGTCGACCGCGAGGTCACGCGCATGGTCAAGGAGGACAACGCCCCGGACGTCGCCCTGATGGGCGCGTACTCCGACTTCGCCGCGCAGGGCCGCCTCTACGCCGCCAGTGAGCTGCTGTCGATCAAGGCGGAGGCGAACTTCCTGCCGCCGCTCGTGAAGGCGGGTTCAATCGGCAACACCCTCTACGGCCTGCCTTTCGTGGCCAGCAGCCGACTGCTCTTCTACAACGAGGAGCTGTTCGAGGAGGCCGGAGCGGAGCCGCCGAAGACGTGGTCGGACCTGAAGGACGCGGCCGAGGCGCTGAAGACGGACGGTGTGCTCTATCCCTACGCCCTGCCGCTCGGCCCCGAGGAGGCGCACGCCGAAGCCCTCATCTGGCAGCTCAGCAACGGCGGGGGGTACGCCGCCAGTGGCGGCGGCTACAGCATCGCTTCCGAGCAGAACACGCAGACGTTCCGCTGGATCAAGGACAACCTGGTCGCACCCGGCCTCACCGGCCCCGTTCCGCCGGCTGAGCTCGACCGGCAGGACGCCTTCGCCGCCTTTCTGCGCGGCAAGGTCGGCATGCTGAACGGTTACCCCTCGCTGCTGCACGAGGCGAGGGCGAGGGGCATGAAAGTCGGAACCCTGAGCATGCCGGTGTCGGACAGGATGAAAAACGGGAAGACCTTGCCGTCGGCGGGCGTGGCCGACTGGATGATGGCCTTCAAGCACGACGACAATCGTGAACTCGTGGGCTCTTTCCTGGAATTCGTCTACCAGGACAAGAATCTCAGCGAGTTCGCCGGGCGCTACCACTTGTTGCCCTCGACGGTGTCGGCGACCCAAGCCTCCAAGGACGCGGCGGCGGACCCCAGCAGCGCTCAGTTCCTGAACGCACTGAGCGGTGCCGAGCTCTACCCGGTCAACGAACCGTCCTGGCTTCAGGTCAGCGACACCATCAAGCGGAACATCGGCAAGGCCGTGGCGCCGTCCGCCGACCCGAAGGCTGTGCTGGAGGACATCGACCAGAAGGTGCAGACCGTGGCTGACCGGACTTGAACAGGTTCCCGGCCGCAGGCAGCGGCCGCCCTGCCCGGGCCGTGAGCCATTGCGGGATCCCGGCGCGGGCATGGACAACGCCTCGACCAGTTTCCGCCAGTGGAACCCGGCGGAGCGCTCGGCTTTCGAGGGACGCCGGACCTCTACTCGCCGCCGGCCCTCCGGGCGCCGCCGATCGCCGGATCCGCGGTCGGCGGCGCCCACGGCCGTCGGCCGCCCGACGCGTGCGGGGCGGCGGCGTCGCCCACGGGGCTCCGGTTCTCGTGCCCGGGCGACGGTGGTACATCGGCGCGACGAGCCCGCGGCCGGTCGTCGCTTCCGCCCGCCCGCTGCGCCGGGAGGGCCGGCCCGTACTCCCGGGCCTCGTACGCCATACGCGGTTCGTCCCGCCGCTCCCAGACTTTCTGCACGTGACCGGAACCGATGTGACGCGTTGGCACTCATGCTCCATGGGGATTCTGGACGGCGCGCAGTCGTCGCTCATCCCAGGCCCCCGCGGCACACCCCACGCGTGTGCCGTCTCTCCGATGAGTCGAGAACGAGGAAGTCACTTGTCCCTGTCGACACACCGACGTCTGGCCCTGAGCGCCACCCTGATCGCCGCCCTCGCCGGCGGTCTCGCCCCGGCCACCGCGGCCTCCGCGGCACCGGCAGCCCCCACGGCCCCTGCCGGCCCCGCGGCACCCGCCGCGCCCGCCCCCGACATGGAGGGCGTGACCGCGGCCCTCAACGCCGCCATGGCCAACGGCGCCCCGGGCGCGATGGCCCGTGTCGTCGGTCCCGACGGCGTCCTCACGCGCACCGCCGGGGTCCGCGACCGCGTCTCCGGCGCGCCCATGGACACCCGGGCGCGCTTCCGCATCGGCAGCGTCAGCAAGACCTTCTCCAGCGTCGTGCTGCTCCAACTGGTCGACGAGGGCAAGCTGGAGCTCGACGCGCCGGTCAACCGCTACCTGCCCGGACTGCTGCCGGACGACCGCATCACCGTCCGACACCTGCTCACCCACCGCAGCGGCCTGGCCGACTACACCGAGGCCATGTTCGCCAAGACGGTGCCCGGCTTCGAGGCCGTGCGCAACCGCGTCTTCACCTACCAGGAGCTGGTCGACCTCTCGCTGGCCGAACCGCGCACCACGGAGCCCGGTGTGGCGTACAAGTACTCCAACGCCAACTTCGTCGTCGTCGGCATGCTCATCGAGAAGGCCGCGGGGACCCCGGTCGCCAAGCAGTACGAGCGGCGCATCATCAAGCCCCTGAAGCTGCGTCACACCTCGTACGTCCACCCGGAGACCCAGATCAAGGGTCTGCACGCACGCGGCTACCTCCACCCCGACGAGGAGGGCGCGCCGCTCGTCGACTCCACGAAGCAGACCGCCTCCTGGGCCCAGTCGGCCGGCGCGGTCATCTCCGACCCGGCCGACCTGAACACCTTCACGACCGCGCTGATGCGGGGCAGGCTGCTCTCGCCCCGGATGCTCGACGCCATGACCACGGTCACCCCGACCGACGCCGCCCAGACCCGCTTCTACGGGCTCGGGCTGCGCCGCTACGACCTGTCCTGCGGCACCCAGGTGTACGGGCACACCGGCACCGTGCAGGGTTACTACACGTACGCCTTCGCCACGCGTGACGGCGAACGCGCGCTCTCAGCGATGGCGAACACCTCGAACCGGGGCGCGGCGAACACCGCGCTCGGCGGGACGCTGGAGGCGGCCTTCTGCGGCAAGAAGCCCGCGGCCGCTGCGCCGTCGACCAAGGCGCCGCGTACGTTCTCCACGCTGCCGGCGGAGGCCGACCTGCCCGAGCGCCGCTGAGGCCGGTCCGACCCGCGAGCCGTTGCCGGCCACCGGGCGAACACGGCGACCACACGCTGAGTTCGCCGTCGGCCGGCTGCGGGAGCGGGCAGGGGGCGCGGACTGCGCCCCC